>NZ_JANPCM010000613.1:0-3730 GCF_031430955.1 Ferruginibacter sp. | reverse complement strand
AATTTTGGCGATTATGGTGCTACAATTATTTTACAGCATCAGTTAGATACTGTTGTTTTTCATACGCTGTACGGCCATTTAAGTTTGGCAGATCTGGCACCTTTGCAGATAGGAAAATATGTAGGCCGTGGAGAATTGCTGGCACATTTTGGTGCACCAAAAGATAATGGTAACTGGCCACCGCACCTGCATTTTCAAATTATTGATGATATGCGTTTATATGAGGGAGATTATCCCGGCGTATGCAAAGTATCGGAAAGCGAAAAGTATTTAAGCAATTGCCCCAACCCGGATTTGATTTTGAATTTAATGCGTTACCTGGCATAAAATCTACCTGCCAAAATCAAGCTGTGTAACTGCAAAAAAACCTGTAATAAACAATACAACAGCACTTGTAACAAGCCCTAAAACCCAGGCTTTATTTTTTTGATAATTTGCAATGGCCATAATTATTGCCCCCAAAATATTAACTAAGGCAACGGGTATGGCAATAATGCCAAAAGTTCCAAAAAAAGTTTGCCAGTCAAATTTATCGGCGGCAAAATATGCCAAAGCAATTAATAGCGGCACGGCAATTTGTACAACCAAGATCTTAACGGGTAATTTCATTTAAAAGAGTTTGAGCTAAAGATAATTGTAAGTGCAGTGTTGTAATAGCAGTGCAAGTTAATATTACGCAAAATATGAGAGGATTTACTAAAACTTAGATCACTAAAAATAATTTTACGTAAATCAATAGCTGCCAGCCGCAATTTTACCCGAACTTTTCCCGTTTAAGTATGTTTAATAACGGTACATCTAAAAGATAAAAAACATAACTTTGTTCATTAAAAATTTACAGCATGGAGCTAACTCCCGGCACACTTCTTAAAAATATCGATTCGCCAGCAGATTTAAAAAAACTCAGCAGGGAACAATTGCACCAGGTTTGTGATGAGCTAAGGCAGTATATTGTTGATATTGTAAGTGTGCATGGCGGCCACTTTGGCGCAAGTTTGGGAGTAGTGGAGCTAAGCGTTGCATTGCATTATGTGTACAATACACCATACGATCAGTTGGTGTGGGATGTTGGCCACCAGGCTTATGGCCATAAAATACTAACCGGCCGCAGAGATAATTTTCCCTCTAACAGAAAATATAAAGGCCTTAGTGGTTTTCCTAAACGCAGCGAAAGCGAGTACGATACTTTTGGCGTAGGCCATTCTTCTACTTCAATAAGTGCAGCATTAGGCATGGCCATGGCAGCAAAATATAAAGGAGAAGACAGAAAAAGTGTTGCAGTAATTGGGGATGGTGCAATGACGGCGGGTTTGGCTTTTGAAGCTATGAATCATGCAGGTGTTGCCGATTCGGATGTGCTGATAATTTTAAATGATAACTGCATGAGCATCGACCCAAATGTGGGGGCGCTAAAAGAATATTTAACCGACATTACCACTTCTCAAACGTATAATAAAGTAAAGGATGATGTTTGGAAGTTGCTCGGCAAATTGCCTGTGGGTAAAAACTTCAGCCGTACTATGGCGCACAAACTTACCGAAGGTGTAAAAGGCATGGTGAGCAGTAAAGCCAATTTATTTGAAGCATTGAAGCTGCGTTATTTTGGGCCGATAGATGGCCATAATATTACCAAACTGGTAGATACTTTACAGGATTTAAAACATATACCCGGCCCTAAAATTTTACATATTGTTACAGTTAAAGGCAAAGGATACGATTTAGCAGAAAAAGACCAAACCCTTTGGCATGCACCCGGCCTGTTTGATAAAGTAACCGGCAAAATTCAAAAGAAAACTTTTGATCTGCCTCAGCCAATGAAATACCAGGATGTATTTGGACATACTATTATTGAACTGGCAGAAAAGAATGAAAAAATATTTGGTATCACGCCTGCAATGCCCAGCGGATCTTCTTTAAAATACATGATGGCAAAAATGCCCGACCGTGCTTTTGATGTGGGCATTGCAGAGCAACATGCCGTAACCGTGAGTGCCGGCATGGCAACACAGGGCATGAAAGTTTTTTGCAACATCTATTCTTCTTTTATGCAAAGGGCTTACGATATGGTGGTGCATGATGTAGCCATACAAAAACTGCCTGTTATTTTTTGTTTAGACCGTGCCGGACTTGTGGGTGAAGATGGCCCAACGCATCATGGCTGTTATGATATTGCATATATGCGTTGCGTACCAAACATGATTGTAGCTGCACCTATGAATGAAGCAGAATTACGTAACATGATGTACACTGCACAATTAGAAACACATCAGTTGCCCATTTCTATTCGCTACCCAAGAGGTGAAGGTGTAATGCCCGAATGGAGAACAGAGATGAAGGAAATAAAAATTGGTACAGGCAGAAAGTTGTCCGCAGGATCCAGTGGGAAAGATGGAGAAGGTGTTGCGATTCTTTCATTTGGCCACCCGGGAAATTTTGCAGCCAGTGCCATTCGTGAATTAAAGAACGATGGTATAAACCCTGCACATTACGATATGCGTTTTGCAAAACCGTTAGACGAAGTAATGCTGCACGAAGTGTTTGCAAAATTTGATAAAGTTATTACCATTGAAGATGGAACTATTGTGGGTGGTTTTGGAAGTGCCGTATTAGAATTTATGGCAGCACATAATTATAAAGCACAAGTAAAAATTATGGGCATTCCAGATAGCCTTGTAGAGCATGGTACTCCTAAACAATTGTATGAAGAAATAGGTATTGATGCCAATGGTATTGTAAAAGTGGTGAGGGAAATGATGGGAGTGAGGGTGCTGGTGAAGGGATAAAAAGCACATACAAAACAAATATTCTGTAAATTTATTTTTTTTATTACTTTTATACAATTACCTCCATTCGGCGGCGTTAATTAACTTTGAAGTAGTAAAATTATATGACTGTAATATTTACAGGTATTTCTGGAATAAACATTGCAGAGAGTCTTAATAAATTTGCCTCTGAATATAAAGAGTTTAAACCAGGAGGGCAATTTTACGATGCAAACCCTATAATTTTAAAAATTGATACAGAAATCGAAAAAGCTTTTCTGCAAAAAACTGGTCATCCTTCCTTAAAACGTCTATGGATAAATAAAATTCTGCTTTTACCTTATAAAGATTTGAAAGTGTATTGGTCAGTTGCAGCAGATGAGTTAATAAAACAAATAAACTCAATCAGAGCAAAAAATCTTAATAGACCTGTTTTTATAAATCTCCATTCGTGTTATTTTCACAATCGAACTCAAGAATATTTGTCTTTGTTAGACCTTTCCTTATTAAAAGGATTCAAAGCCGATTTAATTGTAACTATAATTGATGATATTTATGATATTCATCATAGATTAAACAATTTAGGTGGAATATATCATGACTATTCCTCAACAACACAAACTGCAATGATTCTCAGATATTTCAGTCTTTTAGATTGGAGATCAAAAGAAACAATGATGTCAAAATTCTTGTCAGATGAATTAAAAAAACCTCATTATGTTTTAGCCGCAAAACATAGCTATACGACACTTTATAATCTTATCTTTAAACACAATGAATTAAAAAGGGCATATTTATCACACCCAATTACCGAGGTTCGAAGATTAGAGAAAGAAGTAAGCCCAATGGCTAATCAAATTAAGAACGAAATAGCTTCTTTAGAAGAAGCATTTACAAGCATGATGACTGTTTTTCTACCCACTACAATTGATGAATACAGAATACAAACAGATGTTTCTAAAGATGCA
>NZ_JANPCM010000612.1:0-5492 GCF_031430955.1 Ferruginibacter sp. | reverse complement strand
TGCCGCTCATCTTCAGTACTGCAGCAAAAGCACCCAACATACCCAGCGGTATTGCTATTGCTACAGTTAGCAGTATTGGCTTTTTAGGATTTTTAATGGGGCCGCCTTTAATTGGGTATATAGCCCAATTAGCCGGGCTGCAATATTCTTTTATGACGATTGCATTTTTGGGTTTAGGTATTAGTTTGATGGTGAGTAAGGTAAAGGAGATTGGGTAACTGATATACTGTTTAATACCATGACGTATAAGAGATTAATTTCTTTTTTTATTACTGAAAACACCCGTTTAAACTTATCGTACTGCCTGTACAATTTTGAAACCTTTTTATTTACTCTCTAAAAGTATTGCCGGGCTTTTTTAATAAACAATTAAGGCCACAAGCAGTAATGCTGCAACTGTTGATGTTGAATTATATGCCATCTTAAAAGTTTTTACTGATCAGTTCAATTCTACATGCTGCACTGGCTCCTGAACTTTATAGCCTTTGATACTAAAAAAAATAATTATTAAAAAACAAACAAAAGGTACGGTATAACCAATTTGAATATTGTCGTTATACAGATCAATAATGCGGCCCATAATAAAAGGAAATACAGCACCTCCTACAATTGCCATAACTAAAAGAGAACCGCCAATTTTTGTTTCCTGCCCCAGGTTTGCAAGACCTAATGCAAAAATTGTAGGAAACATAATGCTCATAAAAAACCCCATTGCACCTAATGCATATATTACTATACTACCATTACCAAAAATGGCCAGCAAACAAAGTAACGCTGCCATTACCGAAAAAATAGTAAGCAGTTTGTGCGAAGCAATATATTTAGTTAACAGCGTACCAATAAAACGACCGGCTAAAAATAAAACGCCATAGATGGTTCCTAAATAATACCCGGCGGTTTTTTCATCTACCCCTCCGCCTTTTATTGCCATGCGTACAAAAAAACTGGTAACACATACCTGTGCCCCTACATAAGCAAATTGAGCAAATACTGCCCACGATAAATGTTTATGACGGAATGCTTTTATAAATTCAACAGGTTTAGCGGTCCTGTTATCGTCTTTAACTTCGGGCAGATGAAAGAAATAAAATAAAATGGCCACTAATAAAAAACCGCAGGCTATAAAAATATAGGGCGTTTTTACAGAGGCTGATTCTGTATTGAGATAGACCAGTTTATCTGCCGCACTCATTTTTAATAAAGCGTCTTTAGAATGCTCTACACCCGATAAAATAAACCGGGCTCCAATGAGCGGTGCAATAAACACAGCCAGGCCGTTTACAGATGCGCCCAGGTTTAATCTTGTGCTGGCACCTTTTTCATCCCCCAGCACAGCTGCATAAGGATTAGCAGCAGTTTCTAAAATAGTGATGCCGCAACCAATGATAAATAATGCCAGCAAAAATAATTCGTACGTACGGGTGTTAGCAGCTGGTACAAATAAAAAGGCCCCAATTCCTGCCAAAATCAATCCTGCAATTATTCCATTTTTGTAACCCCATTTTTTTAAAATAATCCCTGCAGGAATGGCCATTAAAAAATAAGCAAAAAATATAGCTACATCTATTAATGTTGATTGAGCATTACTTAATTCGCAGGCTTTTTTTAAATGTGGGATTAAAATACCATCCAGATTATGTACCATGCCCCACAAAAAAAATAAAAAAGCTACTAAAATAAACGGTACAAGGTATTTATTTTTATTATGGAATTGATTTGCTGATACTGTTACAGTTGATGCAGCTTGTTGTATGGCCATATTTAGATTGCAGGTTTTATTTTATAGTGAATAAAAATTTACAGCATTATTATAAAACACATTTTCCTGTTCTGCATTGTTTAAAATAGAATGCAGCACTTGTTTATAAGCATCCCAGGTTTTTGTATAACTTCCTGCAAGCAATGATACCGGCCAGTCGCTGCCGCAAAAACACCTGTCATCGCCAAATTGCTCCAACACAAATTCAATGTAAGGCTTTAAATCTTCTGCTGACCAGCCGGCAAAATTTTTAGTTGCAGTTGCAAGGCCTGAAATTTTTGCATAAAATTTTTTATTTGCTGCAGCTTCCTTCATCAGCCTCCCCCATCGGCCAAATTTTTCTTTTGTTGCAATGGGTGGCTGATTCAAATGGTCGAATACCATTTTTAAATCAGGTATTTTATCAGCAACTTTCAAAACGGTTTCAATATGCGCCGGCAAAATACCAACTACATCAAACGGTAAATTGTTTTTTGCCAGTATTTTCAAACTTCCAATCACTGTATCCTGCAATAACCAATTAGCATTTGGTTCATCATGTATTAAATGACGAACACCTTTGTAATAATTATTTTTCAAATAAACGTCCTGTAATAATCTTTCTGTTGCTTGCGGATCCTGTAAAGGTAACCATCCTGCAACACCTTTAATCCATGGGGTTTTATTGGCAACTTCCAGCATCCAATCGGTATCTTCTGCGTTGTTAGTGGCCTGTACCAATATACCAGCTGTTATGCCTGACGCTTTTCGTTCTGCTTCTATCTCTTCAATATTGTAGGTCCTTCTCAAAATAGACGTATCATTTTTTAACCAGTCGTATTCCGCTTTATCAAAATTCCAAACATGAATATGTGTGTCTATTATTTTTTGATCCATAATAAAATATTTTATTCATCAAAATATCAAAATTGCTGTTGTATCACATTTATTTTAAAGGATAAAAAAAATTGCATTATTTACACTATAAGTATAAAAGATGAGTAAAAGAAAATCTCCCCATGCCAAATCTAAACCGGTAGTTTTATTAATTCAAATCACCAGATTAAATTCATCTGCATAATTTTAGGAAACATTACAGGAAAAGCAATATCTCTTTTTATATCGCCTGATGAAAAATAAACATTTTGTACTCCCTATTGCCAGTAAAATAAATTAATCAAGATTTATTATGACTTTTTTAATTTTAATGTTTTAGCCGCTTTTTGTGCTTTTAATGCTAATTCGGTAGCCAGGAAGCAATGTTTTTGCGACATAGCAGTTTCAGTTCTGTTTAAAACATCATCTACTAATAAAGGGCCAAACGGTAATACTTCATTATTACAATCAATGTGGATCATCTCTGTTTTGTTTGCCATGTACAAATGATTTCCGCCTTTAAGCCCTGAAGCAATATCCGTATTTTTCCTTACTTCAATAAAACCATCCGTGCCTAAAATAGTTAATCTGCCATCTCCCCATGTATCTAAACCATCTGGCGTAAACCAGTCAACACGTATATAACCGGTTCCTCCGTTTCCACTTAACATTACATCACCAAAATCTTCAAATAACGGCTTATCAGGATGATGAACATTTCCTACCTGAGACATTAATACGTTTGCTTCGGCAGACCCTGTAAAATGTAAATACTGATCAAATTGATGAGACCCAATATCTGTGAGAATGCCGCCATATCTTTTTTTATCCCAAAACCAATCAGGCCTTACTGCCAATCCGGTTTTACCAATTCCATTATTAATTCTGTGTGGTGCTAAATTTACGGTTTGAATTACTTTGCCAATTGCACCGGCTTTTACTAATTGACTTGCTTTTTCTGTGGCTTTATTTTCAAAACGCTCACTATACATGATGGAGTAAATTCGTTTCGTTTCCTGTTGTGTTTTTTTAACAGCAGCTAATTGTTCTAAAGTAATGATACCCGGTTTATCGGTCAGATAATCTTTGCCATGTTTCATTACACGAATACCTAATGGCGCTCTTTCATCGGGAATGCCCGAACTTAATATTAAATGAATAGCAGTATCTTCTAAAATCTCCTCTTCGCTTTTTGCCAATTTTGCTTCGGGATATAATTTTAAAAATGCAGCAGCCAGATTGGGTTGCTTTGCATATAAAGCCACCAATTCACCACCTCCCCTTTTTATGGCATCCGTCATTCCATAAATATGAGGGTGATCGATATTAATAACTGCAAATTTTATTCTGTTAGCGATAATTGGTTTTGTATTTGTTTGAATGATGGTTTCTGATTTGACCTTATTTTGAAATCCAGATAATAAATACATTCCAGACAACAGTGAAGCATTTTTTAGAAATTTACGGCGATCTGAATTTGATTGGTTCATGATGTTTATTTTAATGGTTGAATATTTATTTGAATAGTGTAATTTTTAGTACAAAAGGAATCCTGTTTTTGGCAGAACGTTACTGCGATGAATTATGAAATAACCGGCATGCTGCATCAGCAGTTTCTCCGGTATGGAATTTTTTATCTTTTTAACTTTGTAATGTGTAAAGAAATCAGGCATAAAAAAAAATCCCTGCAAATGTAGAGATTTAGTTGTGTCGGGATGACAAGATTCGAACTTGCGACCCCACGCCCCCCAGACGTGTGCGCTACCGGGCTGCGCTACATCCCGAATTGTACTTCTTTTTACCGGACGGCAAAAGTAATTGAAAATTTCAACTTTAAAAAGTTCAACTTATCTTATCTTAGCGCAACTTTTTACTGCATGAAGGTTTTAATAAAGCAAGCTAAAATAATTTCTTCCTCCTCTCCTTTTAACGGGCAAACTAAAGATATTTTAATAACCAATGGCACAATTACTGCCATCGGCAATGCTATTAGTGAAAAAACCGACCAGCAAATTGAACAGCCGGGTTTATGCATCAGTATTGGATGGATGGATGTTTTTTCCAACTTTGCCGACCCTGGGTTTGAATATAAAGAAACTTTAGAGACTGGTGCTAAAGCTGCGGCAGCAGGTGGTTTTACCGATGTGATGGTAATACCCAATACCTATCCGGTGGTGCATAGCAAATCGCAAGTGGAATACATTATTCAAAAGTCAAAATCATTGGCTGTAAATATTCATCCGATTGGTGCGGTTACAAAAAATGCTGAGGGAAAAGACCTTGCAGAAATGTACGACATGCACCAATCCGGTGCTGCAGGTTTTGGGGATGGCGTAAATTCAATACAATCTTCGGGTATAATGTTAAAAGCATTGCAATATGTAAAAAGTTTTAACGGCACTGTTATACAAATTCCCGATGATAAAAGTATTGGCACAAACGGGTTGATGAATGAAGGAATAATTTCTACCCGTTTAGGTTTGCCGGGCAAACCAACTATTGCCGAAGAATTATTAGTAGCAAGAGATATTAAACTGGCAAGATATGCAGACAGTAAATTACATTTTACCGGTGTATCTTCTGCAAAAAGTTTAGAATATATTAAAAGAGCAAAAGATGGTGGGCTGCATGTTAGCTGCTCGGTAACACCTTATCATTTATTTTTTACCGATACTGATATAGAACAATACGATACCAACTTAAAAGTTACTCCGCCATTAAGAACTGCAACAGACAGGGAGGCTTTATTAAAAGCAGTTGCAGATGGAACGGTGGATTGCATTGCATCACATCATTTTCCGCAAAACTGGGATAGTAAAACTTGTGAGTTTGAATATGCCAGGGAAGGAATGATCGGATTAGAAAGTTTGTTTGGAGT
>NZ_JANPCM010000611.1:0-1976 GCF_031430955.1 Ferruginibacter sp. | reverse complement strand
GGCGGAAATGAAAATGGAAAAGTTCGTGCCTCTTTCTTAGCTTCTAGAGCCCGTGGTTTTTTAAAAAACTCTTCTCTTGATAAATACTTGGGATCTTTTGGTGGTCAATACAAATTTTTGGATAAGAAGTTAAGCCTCGACTTTAATTTAAGAGCAGGCAACACAAAAGAAAATATCATTAATGCAAGTAATAATGCAGGCTCTACAGGTAACTTACTTACTGCTGCATTAAGCTGGAATCCAACTGAAGATTACAGAGATAATACAGGTAGTTTTATTACCGGTACAGGATCTGGAAACCCACAAGCATTGCTTAAAGCCTATTCTGATATTGCTAAAGTAAATTCTGTTTTAGCTGATATTTCTGCAGGCTATAAATTAATAGATAACTTAGAATACAAATTTTTATTCGCAGTTAATAATGCCACTGGCGAAAGAAATACAAATATTGATGGATGGATACAGGGTTACCCGGGTCTTTCTGGTTTAGGAACCGGTACAAAATCGTTTGCTAAATTGAACTCTCAAACTATTACTCATACTCTAAATTATAATGGCAACATTACTTCTAAATTAAGTATTAATGCTTTGGCTGGTTTTGAATACTGGAAAACAGATTATTCTGGCTCTACTTTTTCTGCAGCAGGTTTTAATACTAATTTAACGCAGTCTTCCATTATTAAAATTAAATACACAGATATTTTGGCCAATGGAAATATCCAAACTCCTCCAAGCACTTTTGTAAATCCTACAACAGAATTACAATCTTATTTTGGAAGAGCAGTTTTAAACTACAGTGATAAATATTTATTAACTGCTACGTTACGTGCCGATGGTTCAAGCAAATTTGGTAAGAATAACAGGTATGGTTATTTTCCATCTGTAGCTGCTAAATGGAATATAAGCAGTGAAGATTTTATGAAAGGCGGATCATTATTTTCTAATTTAGCTTTAAGGGCCTCATGGGGTGTAACTGGTAACCAGGAATTTCCTGCAGGTGCTTCTCAGGAGCAATTCGGATTTAATTCTTATAACTCAGCCGGTCAGTTTAACGTGGCAAACCCTAATTTAAAATGGGAATCAACCACGTCTTATAACTTTGGGTTAGACTATGCTTTAAAAGGTGGTAAAATTTATGGTAGCTTAGATTACTATGATAAAAACACAACTGATATCCTTTTTCAAAGTACAGCAATTCAACCAGCTCCAGCTTCTATCTATTTCATAAACTTGCCTGCAAATCTTAAAAATACCGGTGTGGAATTTTCAGTTGGCGCAGCTGTGGTAGATAAAACAAATTTTGGTGTGGATGTTAATTTCAACATTGCGAATAATAAAAATTTGTTGACTAACTTTTTTGCTCCGGGAACTACAACACCAATTCAAATTGTAACTGGCGAAATCAATGGTCAGGGTGTATCGGGTACCTTAGCCCAAATAATCACCAATAACCGTCCTGTAAACGAATTTTATCTTAAGCAATTCTCCGGATACGATGCGACAGGAAATCCTATAGTTGCAGCTAACCCAACTTTTTCAGGCGATCCAAATCCTCACACAGTTTATGGTTTAAGCACAAGTATCAGGTATAAAAAATTCTCTTTGGGAATCAATACTGGTGGTGCAGCAGGATTTTTGATTTACAATAACACAGCTACAAGTATTACCAATAAATTTGGTTTAACCCAGGGAAGAAATATAGATGTAGCTGCATCTAACTCTGGCGAAAATACTTCAAGTGCTGCAGCAGCATCAACAAGATTTTTGGAAAAAGGCAATTACTTTAAATTAAGAAATGCAACACTGCGTTACAGCTTTGGAAACATAGGTAAGTATGTTAAAGGATTAACTGCTTTTGTGTCTGGAAGTAACCTTTTTGTAATTACAAAATTCACTGGGTTTGATCCTGAGGTTAACATTGATAAAAGCAGCAATAACTATCCATCAAGAAGTATTGAATATGTTCCTTATCCAAC
>NZ_JANPCM010000610.1:0-2974 GCF_031430955.1 Ferruginibacter sp. | reverse complement strand
AAAAAGAATGGTGAATTTTTTGCTTCTATTATTACAACTGAAGGTAATGGAGATTTCAAAATTGAAGTAAATATCAGGGATGCAAAAAATACTCAGGTTTTTAAATTTAAGGCCAATAATATAAATGATAATGCCTGGAATTCTTTTTTAGCAATTGCAAAAATTCCTTCTATAAAAACTTGGTCTTCCGAATCCCCAAATCTATATACAGCTACCTTCACCATCAATAAAAACGGAAAAATAATTCATTCAGTAACAAAGAAATTTGGTTTTAGAACAATAGAAGTAAAACAAAGAGATGGTATTTATGTAAACGGTGTTAAAGTAAAAATGAAAGGCGTTAACCGTCATTCGTTTCGGCCCGAAACCGGAAGAACATTAAGTAAAGAAAATAGCATTGAAGATGTGTTGCTGATGAAAGACATGAACATGAATGCGGTACGTTGCAGTCATTACCCGCCTGATGAATATTTTTTAGATGTATGCGATTCGTTAGGATTATTTGTGATTGATGAACTGGCAGGTTGGCATGGTAATTATGATACGAAAACAGGAGCAAAGTTGTTGAAAGAAATGATCGATCATGATGTTAATCATCCGTCAATCATCATGTGGGCCAATGGGAATGAAGGCGGACATAATTTGGAGCTGGATAAATTATTTACTGATTTTGATATTCAAAAACGTCCTGTAATTCATCCCTGGCAATTGTTTGGTGGTATTGAAACGCAACACTACCGTGAATATAATTATGGCATTGGTAATTATGAAAATGGGAGAGAGATCGTTATGCCTACCGAATTTTTACACGGCCAGTTTGACGGCGGCCATGGGGCTGGGTTAGAAGACTACTGGGAAAAGATGTGGCACAATCCTTTAAGTGCCGGTGGTTTTTTGTGGGACTTTGCCGACAATGCTGTGGTAAGAAAAGATAAAAATGATTCTTTGGATACGGATAAACACAGGGCAGCTGATGGAATACTCGGACCGCATTTGGAGAAGGAAGGCAACTACTATGCAATAAAAGAAATATGGAGTCCGGTGTATTTTGAACGAAAGGAAATTACGCCGCAGTTTGATGGTACATTAAATATTGAAAATCGGTATCATTTTACTAATATCAACACTTGTACTTTCACTTGGAAACTACAAAGATTTGATGTGCAGTCATCAAAAGAAAAAAACGGTACAGCTCTTTCGCCGGATATTAACCCCGCTGCAAAAGGGGTTTTAAAAATTGTATTGCCTGCAGATTGGAAGGATTTTGATGTATTGTATATAACTGCAAAAGATCAACACCAAAAAGAATTATTTACTTGGAGTTTTACTATCAGTAGCCCTGCAAAAGCAGGTGCAAGAATGATTGTAAGAGAAGGCGATACTAAAATTGAAACACCAGTTGCTGATACCAATATGATTTTGGTAAAAGTTGGCGATTTGTTTTTAATGTTTAATGAATCAAGTGGTACGCTTGCATATGTTAAAAATAAAAACGGGGTATTGCCTTTGAATAATGGCCCCATGATAGAAGAAGGGTTTAGTAATTTTAAAGGCGTTAAAAAACATTGGGAAGGTAATAATTATATCATCGAATCCACCTTCGATAAAAAAGATAGTTATAATACTTTAAAATGGACCATTTATCCATCCGGCTGGATAAAAATGGAAGTAAACTATTTTCCATCCGCATATTTTACCAATTTCGTTGGCGTTAATTTCTCTTTTCCTGAAAGTGAAATTAAGGCCGTTGAATGGATGGGTAATGGCCCTTACCGTGTTTGGAAAAACAGAATGAAAGGAAATCAATTTGGTGTTTGGAATAAAGAATACAACAATACAGAAACCGGAGAATCTCCATGGAAATATCCTGAGTTTAAAGGCTATCATTCCAATATGTACTGGTGCAAATTTATTGGCAAGCATAATTCATTTACTGTTTATACCGAAACGGAGGATTTATTTTTCCGCCTTTTCACACCTGCATGGAAAACTGATCAGTGGCATAATTACGAACCCATATTTCCATCGGGAGATATTTCTTTTATGCAGGGTATCAGTGCTGTTGGCAGTAAAACACAACGCAATGAAACTACCGGGCCAATGGGAATGAAAAATATTTTTTACGATTATGAGAAAGATCCGGCAAGGGCATTGAAGATGATATTATATTTTGATTTTAGGTAAGGTTTTTTCAATTAGCCTGTTACTGACGGTCTAATTGAAAAAAAAATGAATGTTATAAAAATAAAATAATTTAATTCTTCCGTCAGTAACGGACGAATTATAAAGTTGAATTAAGTAAATAATGAAACAAAAATTACTTTTATTTTTTTTTAGCTTGCTTTTTCTGAAGTTAAGTATCGCACAGGTAACTATTAAAAATCTGCGTTGCGAAATGCTCACTAATCCTTTGGGTATTGATGCTACGCAACCAAGATTTAGCTGGCAATTAGAAAGCAATGAAAGAAGTGTTACGCAGATTTCTTATCAAATTATTATTAGCAGCAGCGAACAAAAATTAAAAATAAACGACGGCGATGTTTGGAATTCGGGAATTATAAATGATAGTAAATCTTTACTCATTAGTTATGGCGGAAAAAAATTACAATCTGCAACCAAATATTTTTGGAAGGTAAAAGTAATTACCAATAAAGGTGCCGCAAATGAGGAAGAAACTGCTTTCTTCTCTACAGGGTTATTAAATATTCAAGACTGGAAAGCAAAATGGATCGGGTATGATAAAGCATCGGCATGGGATAGCGTAACACAATGGTCGAGGTTATCTGCAAGATATTTAAGAAAAGAATTTCAAAATGTTTTACCTGTAAAAAGAGCCACCGTTTATATTTCCGGCTTGGGTATGTATGAATTGTTCATCAATGGAAATAAAATAGGCAACCAGGTGTTAGCTCCTAATCCTACTGATTACAGGAAATCTTTTTTTTATAATACCCACGATGTAACTGCAGAAATT
>NZ_JANPCM010000609.1:0-2971 GCF_031430955.1 Ferruginibacter sp. | reverse complement strand
AACATGCCCTTGGTTTTATTTTCGTACACCACTTTCCAGCTATCGCCCCCATCAACTGTTTTTAAAATATACGCCGGGTCGGAAGTACCCATAATTACAGCGGTCATACCATCAAAAGCTTCAATATCCCTGAAGTCTGTTTTTTCAAAACCTTTTACCGTTATCCATTTCCAGGTGCTACCGCTGTCAATACTTCTGCCCACAGTGCCTTCACTGCCGCTAACCCAAATTACTTTATCATTTACCACACTCAGCCCACGCATACTTATTTTTTTATCCGCTACCAATACCTTAACCGCTTGTGCTTTTGCAAAGCCAAACAAAAAAAATGTAAACAAACCAAAAATAATTTTTTGCATAACTGGAGGTTAATGGTATAAAGCAAAGCGAAATAAAGTATCGTTCAAAAATAGAAAAGAAAAACGGAATTTTTCATTAATAGTTACAGTTTTAAAACAGCAGCAGAGAAATGTTTTTGTGTTACTTTTGAATAAACTAAAACTAAAAAACGATTTGCCAAAAACGCCAGCCCATGAGTTATAATTATTTGCCTTTAGATAAAAGCCCGTTGAATTTTCAGCAGGTAAAAAACCTGTTACAGTTCGATCAGCTGGTATCTATTACTTTTGATGCACACCACCGCATTACTGAATGCCGTGATTACCTCGATAAAAAATTACAAAGCCCCGATGCATTATTTTATGGTATCAACACCGGCTTTGGTTATTTACAAAATGTAAAGATTGATGCCGCACAATTACAGCAACTGCAAAGTAATTTAATACAATCGCATGCCTGTGGCCTTGGTGAAGAAGTGCCAAAAGATATTGTAAAGTTGATGGTGATGCTGAAAATAAAATCGCTCAGCTACGGCCATAGCGGGGTACAGATTGATACCGTAAAAAGATTAATGGAAATGTACAACGCCAATGTGTTCCCCGTAATTTATACACAGGGTTCATTAGGCGCCTCCGGCGATCTGGCACCGCTGTCGCATTTAAGTTTACCATTAATAGGTTTGGGAGAAGTGATGCATGAAGGCAAAAAAATTCCTGCGGCTGAAGCGTTAAAAAAATTCGACTGGCAACCCATTCAATTGCAAAGCAAGGAAGGTTTGGCATTGATAAACGGCACACAATTTATGAGTGCTTACGGCATGCATAATTTAATGCAGGCCGATCGTTTATTAAAATGGGCCGATATTATTGCTGCCATTTCTTTTGATGCTTTTGATTGCACCATGGAACCACTGCATGAAAAAATTCATTCCATCCGCAGTCATAGCGGCCAGGTAAGCACCGCAGCAAGATTAAGAGCATTATTAAACGGCAGCGCCATTGCCACGCAGAAAAAACAACAGATACAGGATCCATATTCTTTCCGCTGCATACCGCAGGTGCATGGTGCTACTAAAGATACTTTCGATTATGTGCTGAGCATTTTTATCAAAGAGATAAATTCGGTAACTGATAATCCTAATATTTTTCCGAATGATGATCTGATTGTAAGCGGCGGAAATTTTCACGGCCAGCCTTTGGCGTTAGGATTAGATTTTTTAGCCATTGCAATGAGTGAGTTGGCTAACATCAGCGAAAGAAGAACGTACCAACTCATCAGCGGACAAAAAAATCTCCCTTTATTTTTAGTAAAAGATGCCGGACTCAATAGTGGCTTTATGATACCACAATACACCGCCGCCGGCATTGTAAGTGAAAACAAACAATTGTGTACACCGGCAAGTGTAGATTCTATTTCATCCAGCAACAACCAGGAAGATCATGTGAGCATGGGCGCCAACGCCGCCACCAAATGCAAAAGGGTAGTGGACAATGCAGAAAAAGTTTTAGCCATCGAATTATTAACTGCCGTGCAGGCATTAGAATTTCGCAGGCCGCTAAAAAGTTCGCCAGCCATTGAAGAAATTGTAACCGCCTTTAGAAAAGAAGTGAGCTTTAATGATGCGGATAGAATTTTGCAGGTGGATATGATGAAAGCCATTGAGTTTATAAAACAATAATAGTCCCGCAGATTACGCAGATGTCGCAGAAAAATCAGCGATATCAGCGGGCAAATTAATATTGCTAAAGTTGAAAATCATTTTATGAAAAAGTATTCCTTCACCATTTTACTCCTCTGTATTATCACCTCCTGCTTTTCGCAACCCAAAATATGGCCAGCACAAAAAGCTAACGACTGGTATAAAAAACAAAGCTGGTTAGTAGGTACCGATTTTTTACCCAGCACCGCCATCAATCAATTAGAAATGTGGCAGGCCGAAACATTTGATGCCAAAACAATTGATAAAGAATTAGGCTGGGCTGCGGCCATTGGCATGAATGTAATGAGGGTGTACCTGCACGACCTGGCGTGGAAAGCAGGTGCAGCAGGATTTAAAAAACGCATGAACAGTTTTTTAACCATCGCCGCAAAACATAAAATAAAAATATTGTTTTGCATTTTTGATGATTGCTGGAACCCTGAGCCTGCCATTGGTAAACAACCCGATCCAAAACCCGGTGTGCACAATTCGGGTTGGGTAAGAAGCCCGGGAATGAGTGTACATAACGACAGCACACAATGGATATATCTTCAAAAATACGTAACCGATATTTTAAACACTTTTAAAAATGATAAACGCATTTTAATGTGGGACCTGTATAACGAACCGGCAAACAGTGGTTACGGCATTACTTCATTACCATTATTAAAAAAAGTTTTTCAATGGGCATGGGCGGTAAGGCCATCGCAACCATTAACTGCCGGTGTTTGGTTTATGGATTTTCCTTTTATCAACGCTTATCAGTTGCAACATTCCGATGTAATCACTTTTCATAATTATGATGATACTGCATCAATGAAAAAAGCCATTGACAGTTTACAAAAAATAGGCAGGCCGGTAATTTGTACAGAATATATGGCCAGGAGTAACAACAGTAAATTTGAAACTCACCTGCCCATTTTAAAACGTTAT
>NZ_JANPCM010000608.1:0-1551 GCF_031430955.1 Ferruginibacter sp. | reverse complement strand
ATGTATAAATTGGGCAATTAAATTTTAGTATTTTCCAAAAATAGTGATTAAATATAAACCTTCGCAATGGTTTTATTTGTTACTCAGAAACATTATATGTATTGACGGTGATAAGTGTAATTGAATTAAGATAAAATATTTATAAGCTGCTACCATATTCTTATATCAATGGAATAATGGCGATGTTTTAGAAATTTAAATATTAATTTTATTACTTTATAACATTAAACTCATATGCCTAAAATAATCAACTCAATTTTTGGTAAGAATGATTTTCCAGGTTGGATTATCGACCTAAATTGTATAAGTCTTATTGGTATTGTTATGTGGCCAATTATTTGTTTAGTATCATATGCAAGGCTTGGGGATTCAGAGTTTGCTCAATTAAGTAAATTGGAATATTTATTGATAATTTTTTATCCACTTATTTTGATAATTATAACTGCGTTAAGTTTTAAATTATTTAATTTCAGCAAAATTATTGCTGCAATTTTGCCTGTAATTGTAATACTATTTTATTTTTTCAGGATTTATCGTTCACTGATATACCATTTCAATGTAGAGTAAACATTTATATATGATTTTGTTACTCTTACCAATTTATTGGATTATTCTAATCAAATGTCGAAATTAAATTAGCATTTATACCAACCTAATCCCCGCCTTCTCCAAACTAATTTTCTTTTGTTTATATAAATTACCCACCGTCATTTTAAAAGTTTTTTTACTCATTCCAAAGAAGGAGTAAATTTCTTCAGGGTCACTTTTATCGTAATAAGGTAAATAGCCATCGTTCTCTTGTAACAGGCGCAATATTTTTTGTGTTTCATCTTCCACACGGTTGTAACCAGATTTACCAGCGGATACATCAATCTTATTATCAGGATAAATCTTTTTTATAAAACCTTTAAATTGATCTCCTGCGGTAATATCCCTGTAAATTTCGTTGTGGTGCAAAACGCCGGTGTGCAGGTTGTTGATGATAACAACATAACCAATATCGGTGCGGCGGTAAACGGTTAGGTTAACTTCATCCAAAACTTTTACGGTTAAGGCATCATTACTTAAAAACAGTTCTATTTTTTCAGTTGCGGCAAGGCGACCTGTTTGTTCATCTAAATAAATTTTTACCAGATACTCGCCGTTGGGTATCATGCCACGCTGCTGTTTGCTTTTGGGTACAAAAATATCTTTCATCAGGCCATTATCTAAAAAGGCACCTTGCGGTGTTACACTTATTGTCCGCAGTTTTACAATATCACCCAAAATACCTTTAGGTTTTTGAGTAGTTGCAATCAGGCGGTCTTCGCCATCATGGTATAAAAACACATTTATGTTATCGCCAATTTTTATATTTTCGGGCATAAAACGTTTAGGTAATAAAATCCCTTCTGCGCCATCATCTAAATAAACCCCAAATGCTACTTCCCGTATTACTTTTAATGTATTGTATTCGCCAACTTTAATCATAATTACTTGTATTGCGGTAAAGGTAAGTTTTTTACCTCCATCAGCTCTAAACACCTAAACTTCTAAACTTTCTCCACGCCT
>NZ_JANPCM010000607.1:0-6958 GCF_031430955.1 Ferruginibacter sp. | reverse complement strand
TAATTCGTGTGTTTTACCATAAGTATCCATAATGGCTTTTCCCAATGCAAGGGTAAGTTGCCAGGTAATTTTTGGATATACTGCCAGTGCGGCAATCCACTGAAATAAAATATTATCATACCTGCCCCCATTATTAACCCTGGCCCATACGGCATTTTCGCAATACTCATACAATTCATCCACATCTTCAAAATCAATCAGCTCTGTTTCGTAAAAACCTTTAGAATATAATTTTAAATCGGCGAGTACATTTATTTCTTCTCCAAAAAGTTTTTGCAGTAATAACAGTTGGCCGGGAATATCAACGGGCAAAACCGGTAATTCATCAAGCAGTGCTTTTTTTTCTTTATTGCCCCAATCTAAAAACGATACTGGTGTTACCACAGCTTTATATTGCCACCTGCGCAAGTATTGTAAATAGCTGTCATCAATTACAGGATAATCCTTATAAATTAACTGGTATCCATTACCCAATATCAATAATACATGTTTGGGAAATTTTTCGCTTAACTTTTCCAGGCTAATGCCCTGCGGATAAGTAAGATTGTAACACCATTTTGGCTCCTGCTGAAAATAAAATTTTTCTATAAACACATTTTGCTTTTGCAACAACTCCAGTAAATACTCAAATAATTTTACCTGCTGGTTATTACTGTTCTGTTCGTCTATTAAAATTAAATATTCGCTTTGCTGGGTACGGGTAACCTGCACCGGCTGAAAAAATCCGGCATTATCAATTGCCTTAGCAATAGTTTTTTGCAGGTGCAGGTATTGTGCTTCGTCGCTGATGCGTTTACGCATTTGCCTGGCTACATCCGCAAGGGCGGGTTCGGGCAGCGGCAAATAATTTTTATTTAAAAAAGGAAGATCAACAGCACCGGCCTTGCCAGAAAAGGATTGCAATAATTTTTCGTATTCCTTTTTAACACCGGAATTATTATCTGTGTCATTTTTTTTTGACCGTTTCCACCGCAACGCAAAAAATGATGTAAGCACCAAAAATAATCCAGCTAAAAAAAGCAAAAGATAAAACCAATTTTGGTGTACTTTAAATTGTGGCAGCAATGGTTTTGCACCGGGCGGCACACTAAATTTTATTTGTGGTTTTGGTGCAGGATCATACACAAAAAAAGTGATGGCAGCTTTTCCATTGCACGGCGCATTAATACTGTCGTAAACCGCCGTAAAATAAAAAGTTTCCGTTTCTTCTTTATTAAAAATAATGCTTACGGTTTTATTATGATTGGCCGGTATTATTTTATGGTCGTTTATAGAAGCCCATATTATGCTATCAGGTTGTTTACCGGTTATACCTGCAGTTAGTTTTACAGTATCACCAATTTTTACAGAGTCTGTTTTAAAAGATTTTTCAATGGTAAATTGGTTTGTACTAAAACAGATGACTACGTCTGTAAAAACAGTATCGGTGTATTGATAATAATTTTTGTAGAATATCTGAGGATAGGCTGTTATTTTATAATTACCTTCTTTGGTGTACTCATGATAAGGCAATGTATCAACAGCGCTATTATCGCCCCAGTTGTATGTTGTTTTTAATTTTATACCTGGTACAGAATCAGGTAATTTGTTATTAATATTCAATTGCGTTTTTACCGGCAGGTTAAAAGCAGCATTAGTTTGTTTAGATAAAACAGTTGTAACACTATCTGCTGGGTTTGCAGTAATAGAAATAGAAGGCCGGGGATATAATATAGGTTTACGCAAAAAATATAAAAGTGCAGCAACAATAAATGCCACTGCCAGTATATATTTCCACCAGTGTTGTTTAAAATGATCCGGGATTTTTTGTTTGTTATGCAAAAAATCTGCTTCGGGCTTTTTAGAAACCGGGGCAAAATACTGTCCAAATAATTCTTTAAATTGAATTTGTTCTTCGTGGCTGTTGGCAAAAATGGGCGAAAGGTAATGGCACAACTCCATTTCATTTTGTACACTTTCGCTATATGCATCAATAATGCTGTTGCTGTCTGCAATTTGTTTTGGCGTAACTAAAAAATTATTTTGCTTAAGGGCAATAAAAAAATTATACAGTGGCAAATTTATTTTACCATTTGTAAAATCAATTGAAATATGCTCCTGGTTATCCTTCAATTTCTTTTCTTATTGTTTCAAAATCTGTTTTTGTTTTGGCAATAATACCTAAGGTATCAGCAATTTTTTTGCGGTATTCCACATCAGCATTTTTTAAATTTTCCAAATTGCCGTTTAAAAGATCTCTTTCCTTCAGGCAGGTTATCCAGTCTATCAATTCGGAAGTGGCGGGTTGTTTATTGATATTCTTAATGCTTCGTAGTTCTAAAAATTTTTTGATAGCAGTTATAAAAAAAGGATTCCCGGCGTTATCGAATTTTGCTTTTATGATATTCAGTAAAATTTTTTCATCGGGGAAATTAATGTGGTGAAATACACAGCGGCGTAAAAAAGCGTCGGGCAAACCTTTTTCGTTGTTACTGGTAATTACTATCACCACGGGCTTGGCCGTATTTTGCATTATTTCAAAATCGGTTAACTCTTTTATGCTGAATTTAAAAGGGGGTTTTTCCAGCTCTGCCAGTAAATCATTAGGGAAATCACGAGGCGCTTTATCTATTTCATCAATCAGCACTACCGAGCCAAAGCCGGCATATTTATTTGCTACTTCTTTTTCGTAGTTGCTGAAGTTATACCAGTCTTTATTTACTTCCTGAGTAGCCATTAATGAAATGCCCAGGCTGTTGAAAGAGATAAAACATTCTTTCTTTTTATTTTCTTTATCGCCAAAATGCCCTACGGCATCGTAACAATAAAACAGATCGGATGATTGAGATACAGATTTTGTATTAAAGCGCAGGGCCTTATTAAACTTAAATTTATCAGGATGGGCCTGCAGCAATTGCCTGGCAATAAAATCAGCACATTCTGTTTTTCCCGTTCCGGGATCGCCGGATAAAAGCAATGGCCTTTGTAAAAACAAAGCGGTGTTAACTGCCGCAAGTAATTCTGCACTGGGTTTATAATAATCATTATCGTTCCTGGTGATCTGCATAAAAAATAATTTATCAGTTATTAAATAAATTTGTTTTCAACCAGTTTTTTATTAACCGGTTTACTTCTTTCATCCTTAATTTCTTAAAAGGGTTATCGCTAATTTGCAGCAGTTCCACCACTTCATCCTGGTCGAAAGTGTGGCTTTTAATAAATACATCCAGCCAGTTCCAGGTATCAGTTTTTGTAATGTCGTCCAGCGCATCAATGGCATTAAGGCAGCCAGGTAAATTAACCGATGTGATAAGTGATTGTATAAAAGCATTAAATTTTTCGTTGGCCGCATTTTCATTTGCCAGGTACGTGTAAAAAATAAATATCACCCTGTTGCTGGTGGTAGTGGCGCCGTCGTTAGTAAGAAATGATGGTAAAAATGCAGTGAGCACCTGTTTTAAAAAATCCAGTTTAATGGCACTGTTTATTTCGATGGAATTAATTTCGATGCTTAAAAAAAGTTTGTTGTCGTTATCAAATTTGTACTCCGCAACATCTGCAGCCCATTGAGAAGATAATTCGGCAATAAATATTTCTTTAAATTTTTCGGTATTCACCGTATTAAACTGTGCCAGCTCCAGCCTGCATTTGCGGTACTTGCCTCCCATTTCCAAATCGTACAAACGTTCTAAAAAATCGTTGGGATTATTTTCGTACACCGAAGAAAAATAAAATGAATTGGTATTTTTTTTAACCGACTTTGAAAAACTGTAGGATTGTTCATTGCGGTTGATGAGCATTAGTGCATCTTTATAATCGGTGATGCCGGTTGGTTTTTTAAAATTGTAATTGAACGTAAGCAGAATTTGCTTGCACAAATTATCAGGTGTGGTAAAAGGATAAATAAATGAAGCGCTGTTTTTTAATGCGCTGTTATAAAACTGCTGAATATCTGCATTTTGTAATTCCGGCATTTTATTAAAATCTTCTTTTTCAATTTCTTCATTACTGTAAAAAACGAAAATTTTATACAACGGATTATTTTGTGCCACTTTTAAAGCTTCGTTATATTCTGATTCGGTATAGGAAATGCCTGTGCCCTCTACAATAGAACCATAGCGTTTGGCCAGTATCAAAATATAAATATCTGCTTTACGGACATCCTCCAAACAAACATCAATGGCCCTCTTTGCATTTTCGCTCACGTATCCTTCCATGGATACCAGTGTAAATTCATCCTGCAGGCCTTTGTATTGAAACATATCCCTTATAGCTTCCCGGTAAACCGTTAAGTCTTTATAAGTAGAAGATATGTACACTTTTTTAAGCATTATACTTCACCATTTTTAATAGCAAATTTGTACTTTAAAAAATACCTGACCATGTAATGCAGCCGCAATACAAATAAATGCTACAAAACTTTTTGTGCTATACCTACCAGCAGCGACACGCCTTTACTGATGGTTGCAATGGCTTTTACTTTATCTTCATTGCTTTTAGTGGCATCTGTAATTTCTTTAATTACTGCAGCAAAATTTTCTTTTTTTATACCTGTAGTTTCCATCAGACCATCAACTTCGCTGTTGGTTAACCGGGTTAGCGAAGCCATTTTGTTTTTAAATTTATTATCGGTATCAGTTTTTGCTTTTGCAATAATTTCGTCGATAGTTAAGTCTGGCATAATATTGTTTTTATTGGTTACCGGTTATTGATTGTACAGCCTGGTTAAGAAATAATATTTTTTGCGAAATACTTTCACCCTGCTGTAAAAACCCATCCAGTTTCTTCTCCAGGCTGGTAAGGTCTGTTTTATTGCCGCTTACTTTTGTAAGCAGTGTATTAAAAATTTGCCTGGTAGTATTATTTAATTTTGTGGCAGAAGAAAGCAATCCAATTTCTGCATCGCAGGCCTGCCGGTAAAACTCATAGTCTTCATTAAGCTTCGAAATTATTTTTGCCCTGTTTTCTGCCAATGCCATCCGTAACGAATCCCGTACGCCATTTACTACCGGTACAATCTTAGGAAAAATTTGCGGCCATTGTTTATTCATATCAATTTTGGTATCATTTTCATCAAAACTTTTTTTCATGCTGCTGATCATTGAAGGGATATATTCTTTGTTCATAAAAGAATCTATTTCGGCATTATTTTTTTCAAATACCATGTTTACATAAGCCATGTTAAGTTTGTGCATGCGCTGCCCTTCATCTTTTATTTGCTGCATCAGCTGTACAGATTGCACCGGAAGTTTTGCACAGGAATTAAGGCAGACTATAAATAACACTGTAATTATTGTTTTAAAAAATACGTTTGGCATAAGCTGTTTTTTTATTTTAAAATACTTTTTCAAATCCAATTTTTTATTCTACCCCACCTGATAAGAGTCCCACAGGTCGGCATAATTTTTTACTTCTTTCATTTGGCTGATAAATATTTTACTGCCATTACACCTGCAGTTGATCATTCCAAAAAGAATGGTACGGCTACGTAAATCAACCGAACGTGCCAGTTCGGTTGAATACACCAGCGGCCTTGGCCCTCTTGAATAACGGCCTGCACAACCAATCGCATCGGC
Organism: Ferruginibacter sp.; assembly: GCF_031430955.1. Classification (GTDB taxonomy): domain Bacteria; phylum Bacteroidota; class Bacteroidia; order Chitinophagales; family Chitinophagaceae; genus Ferruginibacter. Next base: position 1,403 of record NZ_JANPCM010000607.1, on the reverse strand, counting down.
ACGGGGATGAGAAAAACTTTCGTTATCGCCTGAAGATATAACGGTGGCGTATGGGTTGATGAGCTGCATAAATTTTTCAGTAAAATCAGATGAGCCGTGATGACAGGATTTTGCAACATCTGTTTCAAACGGATTCAGTACACCGTACTTTTGCATCAGGTAGGTTTCTGATTTGGAATTTAAATCGCCGCCAAATAAAAAGGTACGGGTGCCAAATGTTATTTTAAGTACAAGGCTATGGCCATTGATTGTTACGCCATCATCCGTCCAGTAAACAAAGGCATTTTTATTATTTACTTTTTCTGTAAAAGGCGCCAGTACTTCGATAGTAAAATTATTACCTTCAATAGTTTCACTCACTGCTTTATCTCCGGCTGTTAATCTTTTTACTTTTGTAATTCGGCCTTGCTGATTTGCAGCAAGCAGTGCATCCATAAAACCAGTAACATCCCGGTTAAATTTTGCGGGCTCGGCAGCAGTTAATAAATTATCAAAAATTTTGTTAAGGTATTTTACACCGTTGTTGGTTACAGTATCCCCTAAACCGGTGTTGTAAGGGTTATCAGTTGCAGCAAATTTTAAAATACCTGCATGGTGTATAGTGCCAAATGTAAACCGCTTATCTTCTAAAATTTTTATTACGCCTTTGTAATGGTCGGTATCAAAATGGCTGATGAACACATAATCAATATGTACTTTTTTATTGTACTTCAGCAGGTAAGTATATTGCCATTTGGTAAGGTAACTGTACAGGTTTGTTGCCGGGCCGGCATCAATTAAAATTCTTATTTTACCTACTTCAATTAATACGCCATCTCCCTGGCCTACATCTAAATAAAAAATTTTAAGGCCCATGTTATCACTCAGGTCTGTCTTCTTCATCCAGCCTTCTTTACTAAATGCTTTTACTTTGTAAAAAGCTGCATCCTCTGCTGTTACGGTTATGTAAGTGCCCATTAAAACTCTGTTGATGGGTTTTTTCCCTGCGCCATTTACCACGGATTCAAAAATGGGGGCTTCGTTGGTAGCGGCATATTTAAAGGTTGCGGCCATAAAATGAAGGTTTATAATAATTATAATAATGATGAATAATCAAATTATTGTATTACAACACCTGATAAACCCTAAGTATTATAATACAGTCAACTGCCGTTAAACACACATCGTGTTTTCACCCAGGATGCAGATTACTGATGCCCGAAAGAATAAAGTAGTAGATAATGATGCTGAAGAAGCGGCTATCGAAGGATAGAATTTAAAGGGCAAACCCAATGCGTTTGCCTTACAAATGTATATAATTAAATACTTAAAATTCAGAAGTATTTTAGAAGCCGGTATTAAACAGGCCTTCTACAAATAATTGCTTATTAAAAACCAAAAGGTCTTCTGCCTTTTCTCCTACC
>NZ_JANPCM010000606.1:0-2585 GCF_031430955.1 Ferruginibacter sp. | reverse complement strand
TTTAATGTGTAAATTTTTTCAACAGCTTTTTGATTGGTGGCATCGCAACCAATACCCCAAATGGTATCGGTTGGGTACAGGATAAGTCCGCCATTTTGTAAAACAGTTACACATTCTTTTATGTCATTTATAAACTGCATTAATCATTAGTTTTATTTTTCAATACATTAATTACCGCCTGGGTAATTATATTTTCATCAAGGCGTAGTAAGCATTCTGGTGTGCCGTAAACTTTACAAATATTATTTACACAAGGTTCACACGGTAATTGTCCAAGCCTGATAATACTGCGGTTAATTTTGTTGTAGGGCGCTGTATTATTTTCGTTGCCGGCACCAAATAAAACAATAGTATGTGTGCCTAATGCATTGGCAACATGCGCCGGGCCGCTATCGGTAGTAAGCATTACGTTGCAGGAGCCGAGCAAAGTTAATAATTGATTTAAATTAGTTTTGCCTGCCAGGTTGGTAATGTTATTTTTATTTTCAAGTGCATAAAATACTTCATCAACAAAAACAGTTTCTTTATTACTGCCCACCAAAATAATTTCTTCGGTAATATTTTTTCGAAGTGTGTTAATAATACTTATAGCTTTTTTTGAGGGTAATCTTCTGCTGCTGGCTTCGGAATTGATGTTTACTACGACTGCATTTTTTCTTTCTGCAGCTGAGTTTTTTAACTCAACAGCAGGTGTTTTTATTTCAATATTTATAAATTGCTGCAATAAATCTGCATACTCTTCTACCCGGTGCAAGCCTTTTTTCTTTGCGTATGCATTTGTTAAAAGTACCGAACGTAATTCCTTTTTATAGCCTATTCTTTTTTTTGCACCAGCCGCTTTCGCCATTACTGCCGACGAAATGGAATCGGGCAGACAAAAGAAAATATCATATTTTTTTTGCTGCCTGATTTGTTTGCCAAATTTATACGCCCCGGTTAAACCTGCGTATTCTTCTTTATTAAAAATAAACCGCTGGTGATGTTTTGGGAAATACTCCAGTAAAAAATCAATTCCTTTTTTTGCAATTACATCAATGGTTGCATTGGGATATTGTTGAGCAACGGCTTTTACAAAAGCGGTGCTCATTACCATATCTCCCAACCAGTTGGGAAGGCGAATTAATATGTTTTGCGGTTGGTTCAAAAGTAAAAGTTGTAAACTATTAAGCAGGGAGCAGCAAATTGAATGTTGAATAATGATATTCAGCACAAGAGTGCGACGCCAATGAAGCTAAATAGCAGTAAAAATGACCGGTTACAAAAATCAACTATTTTATTTATTATGTTTGCATAAATTTTAAAAAAATGAAGGATTTAATTTTAGAAGCCTGGAGTAACAGGGAATTATTGAAAGATAAAAAATATTCGGATGCAGTAAGGGCAGTTATTGAAGAAGTGGATAAGGGGAGATTGAGAACCGCCTCTCCTTCAGAAAGTGGATGGATTGTTAATGAATGGGTGAAGCAAGCCATATTGATGTATTTCGGTATTCAGCAAATGGAAACTTTTACATTGCCGCCATTTGAATTTTATGATAAAATGAAATTGAAAAGCAATTACGCTTCATTGGGTGTAAGGGCTGTGCCGCATGCTGTTGCAAGATATGGCGCTTACCTTGCCAAAAATGTAGTGTTGATGCCCAGCTATGTAAACATTGGTGCGTATGTTGATGAAGGCACGATGGTGGATACATGGGCAACCGTGGGCAGTTGTGCACAAATTGGCAAAGGTGTACACCTGAGTGGTGGCGTGGGTATTGGCGGTGTGCTGGAACCTTTACAAGCCAGTCCTGTAATAATTGAAGATGGTTGTTTTATTGGCAGCCGCTGCATTGTTGTTGAAGGTGTGATTGTAGAAAAAGAAGCGGTGCTGGGTGCTAATGTGGTATTAACACAATCAACAAAAATTATTGATGTTAGTGGTGCTGCACCAATTGAAATGAAAGGGCGTGTGCCTGCAAGAAGTGTGGTGATACCGGGTAGCTATAATAAAAAATTTCCTGCCGGTGAGTTTGGTGTGGGCTGTGCATTAATTATTGGGCAGCGTAAAGCAAGTACTGATTTAAAAACAAGTTTGAATGATGCTTTGAGAGACTTTAATGTAAGTGCATAGCCCCCATCCCCTGAAGGGGGGAAATTAACAACAAGTATTTTATAATAGCAATTGTATTATTTACAAGTTTTAAAAAGTTATTAATTTAAACCCCGAAATTTTTGCCGGGGTTTTATTTTTTTTATGCTTAAAGATGCTAAAATAAAAATTTCTGTTGCTGGATTTGTGGTGACATTTATTGGTTCAATACTATTTTCTACCAAAGCAGTAATTGTAAAAAAAGCATTTGCCGATATTAAAGTAGATGCATTAAGCCTGCTGGCTTTGAGGATGATTTGTGCTTTACCTTTTTATTTAATTGTTGCATTTTATAAAACTAATCAACAGGAAAATAAAAAACTAACACATAAGCAATGGTGGTTTTTAATTGTGCTGGGCCTGATGGGATATTACATCAGCAGCTTTTTAGATTTTGTGGGCCTGCAATATATTTCTGCAGGGCTGGAGCGGTTAATTTTATTTTTATATCCTAC
>NZ_JANPCM010000605.1:0-4466 GCF_031430955.1 Ferruginibacter sp. | reverse complement strand
TTTTTATTTGTAACAGCAATGTATTCCATTGCACAAATACCCACATCCGGCAATCCCATTATTAAAGGCTGGTACGCCGACCCCGAAGCAGCTATTTTTAAAGATCGGTACTGGATCTATCCTACTTATTCGGATAAATATGAAAAGCAGGTTTTCTTTGATGCTTTTTCTTCAAAAAATTTAGTGCAATGGAAAACGCATCATAAAATTTTAGACACTGCGGCAATTAAATGGGCACGTCGTGCCATGTGGGCGCCTGCCATTGTGCAAAAAGATAAACAATATTTTTTATTTTTTGCTGCCAACGATATACAAAGCAACAACGAATATGGCGGCATTGGTGTGGCAGTTGCCAATAAACCCGAAGGCCCTTTTAAAGATTACCTGGGCAAACCTTTAATTGATAAATTTTATAATGGTGCACAACCAATAGATCAGTTTGTATTTAAAGATACAAATGGCCAGTATTATATTATTTACGGTGGCTGGCAGCATTGCAATATTGCTAAACTAAAAAATGATTTTACGGGCATTGTTCCTTTTAGTGACAGTACTTTGTTTAAAGAGATCACTCCCAAAGGTTATGTAGAAGGGCCGTTTATGTTTATGCGTAACAACAAATATTATTTTATGTGGAGCGAAGGCGGCTGGACCGGTCCGGATTATTCTGTAGCGTATGCCATAGCCGATACTCCTTTTGGGCCTTTTGAAAGAGTGGGTAAAATTTTACAGCAGGATTCAGCCATTGCTACCGGTGCCGGCCACCACTCTGTAATGCACAATGCTAAAAAAGATCTTTGGTATATAGTGTATCACCGCAGGCCGCTTGGCGAAAAGGCTGCCAACAACAGGGCTACCTGCATTGAGCAATTATTTTTTGATGACAAAGGTTTTATTCTGCCGGTTAAACTCAGCTTTACCGGCGTGCCGGCGGTTAAAATATAATGCCGGTGTGGCTGATATGAATAAGACAGGAACATGATAAATATAAAAATGAAAAAATGTTTTTGTTGTGATGGATGGAAAATAAGATTGATGGAAAATAAAAATGAAAGAACTCCTTCAAATAATAAAAGCATATGATACTGCACTGCATGCCGGAAAAAAATCGGCCATGGCAGCCGTAGTGCATGTTGATGGTTCCTCTTACCGGCGCCCCGGCGCAAGAATGATGGTTACGGATGATGGCGAACTTACCGGCGCCATAAGCGGCGGCTGTTTAGAAGGCGATGCTTTGCGAAAAGCTATGCTGGTTTTATCGCAGCAGCAATCGAAATTAATTACCTACGATACCAGCGACGAAGGCGATGCTACCATCGGCATTCAATTAGGTTGCGAAGGCGTGATACAGGTTTTGTTTGAACCCATTGATCCCGGCAATAAAAATAATCCCATTCAATTATTACGTAAGGCGGTGGCATTGCGGCAGCAATCGGTATTAGTAACTTTGTTTTCTTTACAAGATAAAAAAAACAAACAACCCGGCACTTGTTTACTGATGGAAGCCAATGGAAATATTTCGGGAGAAATTCCTTATGCTGAATTACAGGATGCGGTGATGGAAGATGTGCAGTTGGTCATGCAGCAACAGACATCTTTATTTAAAAATTATGAGTATAAAAATATTTCTGTTACTGCGTTCATCGAATTTTTACAACCGCCGGTTTCGTTAGTTGTTGTTGGTGCCGGTAACGATGCCATACCCATGATGCAGATTGCTGATACATTAGGTTGGGAAGTTAGAGTGGTTGACGGACGGGGCACTCATGCAAAATCCGAACGCTTTACCGCTGCCTGCCAGGTGCTGGTAAGCAAGCCCGAAAAAGTTTTAGAACAACTTGCCATTGACAGTCAAACTGTTTTTGTAATGATGACACACAACTATAATTACGACCTTGCCATGCTGAAAGTTTTGCTGCAGCGCAAGGTTATTTATATTGGCATGTTAGGACCAAAAAAGAAATTAGAAAGAATGCTGGATGAGTTGCGTGATGAGGGTATTGCATTAACAGATGAACAATTAAACTCCATTTATGGCCCTGTTGGTTTAGAGATTGGTGCAGAAACGGCGGAAGAAATTGCACTAAGTATTATTGCAGAAATTAAAGCAGTGCTGAGCAATAAAACCGGTGGCTCACTACGCAATAAACAAGATGTGATACACTCCAGAACGGATACACAGATAGCAGTAAAAACTTTACAATGAACAATACGCAGTATGCAATTAAACATTGTGCTATTGTAATTCTTGCTGCAGGAGTAAGCAAACGTTTGGGCAGTCCTAAACAATTGCTGGTTTACAAAAAACAAAATTTATTAAGACATGCGGTGGATACGGCTTTGGAAACTGGTTGCCTATCTGTTTTTGTGGTGCTGGGTGCAAATATGGAATTACTGAAAAAAGAATTGAAAGATAAACCTGCCATCATCATTGAAAATAAAAATTGGGAGGATGGGATGGCTTCATCTATCCGTGCGGCACTGCAAAATATTACAGCTACCATACTGCAGCCCGATAGTGTTATCTTTATGGTATGCGATCAGCCTTTTGTAAACAGTTCTTTATTATTAAAATTATTAGCAACAAAACAACAAACAGGATTGCCCATTGTTGCCAGCAGCTACGCAGGTAAAATAGGTACGCCGGCATTGTTTGATAAAAGTTTTTTTGCGGCATTGATGGAATTAAAAGGAGATAAAGGCGCAGGAAAATTGATCAGTGATAATGCAGATAAAGCAGCATCAGTTTCTTTTCCCAAAGGCGAAACAGATATTGATACTACAGCAGATTATGAATTATTAAAAAAAGAAAATGATTATTGACAATTATAACCGTGTACATAATTACCTGCGAATTTCGCTTACCGATAATTGCAACCTGCGCTGCTTTTACTGCATGCCCGAAGAAGATTATGTGTTTACGCCTGCTTCGCAATTAATGCAGGTGGATGAAATTGAAAAACTTGCTAAAATATTTGTAGCAAATGGCGTAAATAAAATTCGGCTTACCGGTGGCGAACCATTAGTGCGTAAAGATGCTGCAGAAATTATTACGGCCTTATCAAAATTACCCGTTACGCTTACGCTTACAACTAATGGCACCAGGCTGCACGAATTTGTGGAGGTGCTGGAAAAAGCCAATGTACGTTCGCTTAACATTAGCCTGGATACTTTACAGGCAGAAAAATTTCAACTGGTTACACGGCGCAACCAGTTTGATGTGGTGATGAAAAATATTGAGTTGCTGTTACACAAAAACTTTCATGTAAAAATAAATGTGGTGGCCATGAAGGGTTTTAATGATAATGAGATCAACGATTTTATTGCATGGACAAAACATACACCGATACATGTCCGCTTTATAGAGTTTATGCCCTTTAGCGGCAACCGGTGGACGAGTAACAAAGTTTTTACAATGCAGGAAATATTGAATGTAATAGAAGAAAAATATTCTTACGTCCGTTTAAAAGATGAAAAACACGACACGGCTAAAAAATATATGATACCCGGTCATGCAGGTACCTTTGCCATCATCAGTACCATGAGTGCAAACTTCTGCGGCGATTGTAACCGCATGCGTTTAACCGCCGATGGTAAAATGAAGAACTGTTTATTTTCAAAAGAAGAAACAGATTTATTATCTGCCTTACGCAATGGTGAAGCGATATTGCCAATGATACAGCAATGCATCAGCAGCAAAGCAAAAGAATTAGGCGGACAGTTTACACCCGATTTTGAGCATATACATGCGGAAGATATTAATAACAGGAGTATGATTACGATTGGGGGATAATAAGCAAAGTCCCAAACTTCCCGAAGGGCAAAGTGATCAAGTTAAAGGTATTAAAATTATAAATCTCCCAATTCCAGTTCCCTCTCCTTTGGAGAGGGGTTGGGGTGAGGTCTTTACAAAATGCTTAACTTAACGACATTGCCAGAGGGGCTTTTGAACACATTATTTAAAACATTTATAAAATTAAATACAGCATTTATAAAACTATAATATTTTAATAATAAATTTTAAATACCCCGTTAGAGAATAGCAGCATGATATCAGTTGACGAAGCAAAAAAAATAATTGAACAAAATATTGTTGCATTGCAGCCGGTACAAATGCCGCTGCAAAAAGCAGCAGGAAAAATTTTGGCAGAAGATGTTTATTCAACTGTTGACATTCCTGCATTTCCACAATCTTCAATGGATGGTTATGCATTTTCATTCAGTCATTGGCAAGAGCATAAAAAATTAATTATTGATGGTGAAATTGCAGCGGGAAGTGAAAAAGAAATTTTACTTGCAGAAGGAAAAACCATCCGCATTTTTACGGGTGCACCTGTGCCACCGGGTGCAGATACAGTGGTAATGCAGGAAAAAGTTATTGTACAAGATTCAACTTTAATTATAGAGGACGAAGCGATAAAGCAGGGAACAAATGTGCGGCCAAAAGGTTCTGAAATGAAAGCGGG
>NZ_JANPCM010000604.1:0-6130 GCF_031430955.1 Ferruginibacter sp. | reverse complement strand
GAATGCCTGGGTAAGCGACGATCCCAATCATTTATTGCTTAGGGTAGAAAGCCCCATTGCAGTGGGAAGTATAAAAGTAGATATGATGGGCTATAAAAATTTAAGGTATCCTTTAACTTCGCTAACGGGTGTGAGGTAACCCCCATCCCCTAAAGGGGAGTTATTCAACAACTCTGATTTTTTTGAACCAAGCTGTAATGCTTTGTTCAACTTCATTGGTCTGGCCTAAGGCGAGACACTCTTCAACTGTAAATCTTTATTGAACTTTTATCATGCAGATGATGGCAGTTTTTTTCATTTATTAGTTGCAGGATCATCCTGCAAACTCATTCTGCAAACTCTTGGAGGGTTTTCAAAAAAGTTTTAAGAATTTGCAGGATCTGCCAAACCCTACAGGAGTTTTGAGGAAATTTCTTTACCCCTCACTTAATTTAAAAACATCTTTTTGCCGTATTCCCTTTTCCGTCATTTGTAAATTGCAGCATTCATTTACCGGGTCGTGTTCAAAAAATAAAATGTAATCATTGGCTAATGCTTCTGTAAGAAAAGCTTTCTTTTCATTTAATGTAGTCAGCGGAAACATATCGTAACCCATAACATAAGGCAAAGGGATATGTGCTACAGATGGAAGCAAATCGGCCATGTACACAATTGTTTTACCATTGTAATTTATTTTAGGCAGCATCATTGCACCAGTGTGGCCGTTAACTATGTAAAAAGATAAATTGGATAAAATAGATGTTGGATGACACATGACAGGTGCTGAGTCTGATTTACTATCAACTATCAACTTATTACTATCAACCATTTTTAATTGTCCGCTTTGCTCAATCGGTAAAATATTCTCTTTTAAAAAACTTGCTTTCTCCCTTTCATTTGGTTGAGTTGCCCATTGCCAATGACGTTCATTACTCCAGTATGTCGCATTTTTAAAAGCAGGTACTAATGTATCGCCTTCTCTTACAATTGCGCCACCGCAATGGTCAAAATGTAAATGCGTTAAAAATACATCGGTAATATCTGCGGGAGTAAAACCATGTAGTGCTAAAGATTTTTCTAAAGTATCATCGCCGTGTAAATAATAATGACCAAAAAATTTGGCATCCTGTTTATTACCCATGCCGGTATCAACTAAAATTAATTTGCCTTCATCTTCAATCAATAAACAACGCAATGCCCAGCTGCACATATTATTTTCATCAGCAGGGTTTAATTTATTCCAAATGCTTTTGGGTACCACACCAAACATGGCGCCACCATCTAATTGAAAATAACCGGTGTTAATGCTGTATAATTTCATTATTTATAATTAATAAGTTGCCGTTGATTTTTTTTGAGTACCAAGCGTTAACAATAAAAATAATAAGCCCAATACAAAAAAAGCAATTAATGCCAAAAGAGAATTACGCATGTTGCCTGTTAGCCCTTCTATAAAACCAAAACTAAATAAGCCTATTACTATGGCTAATTTTTCTGTAACATCATAAAAACTAAAAAAAGATGCGGTGTCTTTTGTTTCGGGCATTAGTTTGGAGTAAGTGGAGCGGCTGAGCGATTGTATGCCACCCATTACCAAACCCACCAGTGAAGCAAGAATATAAAAATGTATTTCGGTAGTAATGAAATACCCCGTGATGCAAACCCCGATCCATAACAGTACAGTAAAAATCAAGACTTTGATATTACCATACGTTGCCGAATGTTTTGACATGGCTACTGCACCAACTATGGCCACTAACTGAATAATAACTGCAGTAATTATAAGTTTGGTGTCTTCTAATTTTAATTCTTTAATACCAAAATCAATTGCCACCAGCATTACCGTTTGCACACCCATGCTGTAAAAAAAGAAAGCAGATAAAAATCTTTTTAACACCGGCATTTTAATTACCTGCTGCAAAACAATTTTTAATTCGTGAAAGCCATTGGCCAGTACATGGGTTTTTAATTTCCTTTCGCTTTTTGGGCTAATGGGTAAACGGGCAAAAGTGATTTGTGCAAAGCTTACCCACCATACACCTACCAATAAAAAAGTAATTCTTAATGCAAGCCCTTTTTCACTACTCATAAAAATTACCAGCGCAAAACCAATTAACTGCATCAGTACACTGCCAATATAACCCATAGTGTAGCCTTTGGCACTTATGCGGTCCATATCTTTTTCGGCTGCTATTTCTGGCAAATAAGAATTATAAAAAACCTGGCTGCCGTAAAAACCAATACCGGCAAACATAAAACACACCAGGCCCAGCGTAACACTATCGTCTTTAAATAAAAAAAGAAGGGAACAACTTATTGCCCCCAAATAACAAAAGAAACGCATAAAATTTTTCTTATTCCCTTTGTAATCTGCAATAGAAGAAAGTATAGGAGAAAGAAAAGCAATTACTAAAAAACCAAAGGCCAGCACATAATCTTTTAATTCGGTATTTACAAAGCGGCGGCCTAAAAAAGTAATGCCATCAGGAAATTTTTCGAGGGAAGTTACCGCTGCATAGTACGCCGGAAAAAAAGTAGTGGTAATTACTAAATTATAAACCGAATTGGCCCAGTCGTACATGGCCCAGCCGTTTACAATTTTTTTAGAAGCAGTTTGCATGTTAATTAATTAAGAATGAAAAATTAACCATTAAAAATTAAAATGCAGGAATAAAATTTAGAATACATAATTGATGCAGTGTACTATTAAAAATAAAATTTCATTCACAAGCCCCATTCTGTCTATGTTTCGACAGGCTCAACATGACAGCATGCTGTCAGTCGGAGCTTGTCGAAGACGGCCACCAGAGTGGGTTTTTACATTAATACACGACAAGTTTTTTATTATTGTATAATTCCTTTCCAGATAAGAAGCAGTAAAATAATACCTGCTATTATGCGGTACCAGCCCCAAATAGTAAAGCCATATTTTTTTAAAAAACCAATAAAAAATTTAATAGCTAACAGTGCAACAATAAATGCCACCACATTACCAATAGCTAACTGCTTTATTTCTTCGCTGGAAAAACCACCGCTTTCTTTGTAATATTTTAATAATTTATAACAGGTGGCTGCAAGCATGGTGGGCACTGCTAAAAAAAATGAAAATTCTGCGGCAGCCGAACGGGTTAGTTTTTGCTGCATACCGCCAATGATTGAAGCAGCACTGCGGCTAACACCCGGTATCATAGCAATACATTGCCACACACCAATGATGATGGCTTTGCTGAAAGAAATTTTTTCTTCCGAATCTATGGTTGGATTTTTAAAAGCTTTATCAATAAATAATAAAATTATACCACCCACCAGCATGGAGATAGCAACAGTTAATGAGCTTTCTAAAAGCGCATCTATTTTTTTACTAAATAAAAAACCTAACACCAACGCCGGTACAACAGCAGCCGCAAGCTTTACGTAAAATTGCCATCTTTTAAAATCGAAGAATTTTTTTGCATACAAAACCACCACCGCCAGTATTGCACCAAATTGAATGGCAACGGTAAATACTTTTATAAAATCGGTTTCGGTAATACCTAAAATTTTTTCGGTAATAATCATGTGGCCGGTAGAGGAGATAGGCAAAAACTCTGTAAGCCCTTCTACTATGGCAATAATAATTGATTGTAAAGTATTCATGCAGTTGTGTTGTAAACTTTAAAAATAAAAAATGCGAAGCAAAACTCCGCAAACAAATTAACTAATTAACCATTTAACTCATTAACTTTCTTTCGGCTTCTTCATTATTGCAAAAATTTCGATAAGCAAACCTGCAATAATTAAAATGGGTGCAATGGTAATACGGGTAGTGCTGTACACTTCATCTTTATTAAAAACATTGGGGTCGGCACTTTTGCCACCGCTCATTAAAAAAAAGCCCAGTGCCATTACAACCAGGCCAGCCACCATCCACATATAATTATCTTTTGTAAAAAGGCTGTTGCCGGTAGTTTTGGTAACGTTGTTACCTGTAGCCGCCTCTGTTTGTTTCTTTACTGTAGCCATAAATATTTATTAAAGTGCAATATTAATATAAATCGTCCAATTTCATACGCAGGTATTTTATTACTGAACGATGGGTACTAAAAAGTGTAATACTTATACCTAAAACCAGAATCGCCAAAAAAAGTAAAAAAAGGCTTTTGTTATCGTGTAATACTTTAAAATCGGGAGCAAAATTTTCTACGAGTATTACAGTACCCCATATAGCTGCAATGGCAATTAACGATGCGACTAATCCATTAATAACAGCTCTTGCATTAATAGGCTTTGCAATAAACCATCGGGTGGCACCCACCATTTGCATTGTTTTAATTAAAAAACGATTGCTGTACATCGCCAGCCTTATAGTATTGTCTATTGAAAAAACAACTAAAATAGTTAATATTAGTGCAGCAATTAAAAAGATAATGGCTGCATTTTTTACATATTTACTCATTTTCATTATAGTTTCCGTAGGAAATTGAAACTCCTTAACCACTCCTGGAAAATTGTTCACCAATTCATTAGATAGAACATTTAAACTGTCTTTTTGAACATAATCAGCTTTTATATAAAAGTCTATACTTTCGGGCAAGGGGTTGCTATCTAAAAATTTTTTCCAGGTAGTATCATTTGCCTCATTCCATTCTTTCGCTGCCATTTCCTTTGTGACGTATTTTACATCTTTTGCATAAGGTATAGAGGATATAAAAGTGCTAAGACTATCAATTCTTTTTTTTCCTGCATCTGGATAAAGCCATGCATGCACTTGTATATTTTCTTTTAAATAATCTCCAGATTTTTGAAGATTTAGAAAAAACCAGCCCACTATACCAAATAAAAATAATACCAGCGATACGCCTATGATTGAATAAGCATAACTCGGTTTACCTCTTTTACTGCTTGCTTTTCCAAATTGTGACATAATAGATTTAAATTAATTTAATGGTTGTTGACTGCTTTTTACAGGCTGGTTGATTAGTAAGGGCGCAAATTAATTCAATTTGCGGGTATTACATTATTTTTGCCCACTACAAAACGACTGACTGCTGTATTTATTTTTATAAGAGGAAATGTTGTGGTGTGAACGGGGGTTAAATAACTTTTCTTTCACATTTTTATGCGTCAGGACGGTTTAAAACCGTGAGACGCATTGAGCGATGAATAAAGATATAATGTAAAAGAGTGCCTCGCCTTAGGCCAGACCAATGAAGCTAAATAAAGTTTCAGTAGCCGGACTTAAAAAGAAAAATAAATGGAATATAAGTTTAACGAGATTGAAAAAAAATGGCAGGATTACTGGAGAGAGAAAAAAGTGTACAGTGTATCCAATGTAAGCGATAAGCCAAAATATTATGTGCTGGATATGTTTCCGTACCCGAGTGGCGCAGGTTTGCATGTGGGCCATCCGCTGGGGTATATTGCCAGCGATATTTACAGCCGCTATAAAAGATTAAAAGGTTTTAATGTGCTGCACCCAATGGGCTTCGACAGTTTTGGTTTACCTGCCGAACAATATGCGTTGGAAACCGGTCAGCATCCTGCAGAAACTACCAAAAAAAACATTGCCACTTTTAAAGCACAGTTAGATAAAATTGGTTTTTGTTACGATTGGGAACGTGAAGTGCAAACCAGCGACCCCAATTATTATAAATGGACGCAATGGATTTTTTTACAGTTGTTCAATTCGTTTTATAACCGCATTAGTAATAAAGCCGAACCCATCAGTAATTTGGTTGCAGCATTTGAAGCGGAAGGGAATAAAAAACATTCAATGCCCAATGCTCAATATTCAGTAATCAACTTTACAGCATTAGAATGGAACAACTTTGATACAAAAACACAGCAGGAAATTTTAATGGAATACCGCCTGAGTTTTAGTAAATACGGCGAAGTAAACTGGTGTGAAGCATTAGGCACTGTATTGGCCAATGATGAAGTAGTGAATGGTGTTAGCGAACGTGGCGGCCACCCGGTTGTAAAAAAGAAAATGCGCCAATGGTATTTAAGAATTACTGATTATGCCGACAGATTACTGGAAGGTTTGGAAACCGTTGAGTTTAGCGACAGCATGAAAGAAATGCAGCGCAACTGGATCGGTAAAAGTGAGGGGGCGGAGATAACATTTAATGTCGTGAATAGTGAGATGTCAGGCGTGAGCAGTGAAGGTTCG
>NZ_JANPCM010000603.1:0-13078 GCF_031430955.1 Ferruginibacter sp. | reverse complement strand
CATCGCTCAATGCAATGGTGGGAAACAAATCATCCGGCGCTACAGTAATATTATTTGTACTTGCATATAAATAAAGGATACCGCCTAAAAATAAAAATAAAAAGTTTACTATCATCAGCACCGCAGTAAACGTCATAATATTTTTCTGCGAATCTTTTATATTTTTTACACTGATATTTTTTTGCATCATCTCCTGGTCAAGCCCCGTCATGGCAATGGCAATAAACATGCCGCCAATAATATGTTTTAAAAAGTAAGAGCCGGCTTTTACATCCATGTTAAATACTTTAGTGTAACCTTTTTCATTCATTAATGATAAGGTACTCCCAAAATCCATACCCATGGCTTTTATAATAACAAAAATACACACCACCAAACCCAGCAGCATACCGGTAGTTTGTAAAGTATCTGTATAAATAATTGTTTTTACGCCGCCTTCAAAAGTGTACAATAAAATCAGCAGTAAAATAACTAATGCAGTTACTACAAAAGGTATATGTAATTTATCAAAAATAAAAAGTTGCAAAATACTTATCACTAAATATAAACGGGCAGTAGCACCCACCACACGGCTGAGGATAAAAAAGAAAGCGCCTGCTTTGTGTGCATTTATTCCAAAACGTTTTTCCAGATAAGTATAAATGGAAGTGAGGTTCATTTTATAATACAATGGGATAAGCACAAATGCAATTACCATATAGCCAATTAAATATCCCAATACTATTTGATAATAAAAAAAATTGCCTGTGCCCACGCCACCCGGCACACTCACAAACGTAACGCCGCTAAGGCTGGTACCAATCATTCCAAATGCCACCAGCATCCAGTTGCTGTTGCGGTTACCAATAAAAAAAGATTCGTTGTTGCTGCCCCTCGATGTAAAATAAGCAACAGCGAGTAACAGTACAAAATACCCTATTACAAAAGAAAATAAAATTAATGGCGACATAATTATTAATGAATAATTGATAATGAAAAATGAATAATCCGGCAACGAATAATTAGCTTGCAGGATAATTAGAAACCAAGTTAATTAATTTATGGCAATTACATCATTAGCAGTTTTTTGTGGCAGCAAAAGTGGTAACAATACCTTATACGAAGATCATGCAAAACAATTAGGATACCTTTTAGCAAAAAAAAATATACCGTTAATTTATGGCGGCGGCAATAAAGGTATAATGGGCGCTATTGCCAATGCAGTTTTAGAAAAAGGTGGAAAAGTTACCGGTATTATTCCGCAATTATTAACCGACAGGGAGCACAGCCACCATGGAATTACTGAATTAATTATTGTGGAAGATATGCATGTAAGAAAAAAAATGCTGTACGAAAAATGTGATGCTGCAATAATTTTACCCGGTGGTTTTGGCACATTGGATGAATTGTTTGAAATGCTTACCTGGAACCAATTAAGTATTCACAATAAAGAAATTTATATTTTAAACACCGCAGGATTTTACGATCATCTTTTAGCACATGCAAAAACAATGCAGCAGGAAAATTTTTTGTACGACAAAATTGAAGAAAGAGTAACCGTACTTTCTTATCCTGATGAAATAGAAAAATTTCTTTAGTTACGCCTGCGGCTATTGCCCTGAAATAAAGGAATTTGTAAACCTGCTCTTATAATGGGAACCGACCGGTAAGAACCATTCTGCAAAAGTTCTACATAAGGAGAATTGGGATCTTTTATTAGATCAACTAAAACAGATAAGTAAAAAAATGTAGTACCCACTCCTTCCCTGCCACTGGCATAACCTCCGCCAACTAAAAAACTATTCGCATCTGCTTTAAATTTTTGGTCGGCGCCGCCATAAGCAGGTTTTAAAGTTTGCGAAATAAAATTATGCTCAAATGTAGCCTGAACAAAAATCATATTGATTGGAAAAATTCTTACAAAAACACCGGGGCCATATACATACTGGCGGTATTTATCGCCACTATAAGCCCTCTCGCCGGTATAAGTAAAATTTATAGTCATGCCTGCGTCAACAATTTTATTAATACTGTATCCAAATGAAGGACTTACACCCAATACAGTACCACCGCTGTAAAAAGATGCTGTTACACTTCCACCCGTAAAAAGATTTTCCTTTTTAAAACCTTTTTCTTTTGTTTCATCTTTATCTTTTTCGTACTGGGCAAATACGTTTAACATTAATATAAAAGTTAAACCTGTTACAATTATTTTTTTCATTTTTTTTGTTTTACATTTTCAGACGAGGAAGTCAGACCATGTCGAAAATTTTTCCGCTGTTTAAAATATTGTTGGGATCAAATACTTTTTTGATACCTTTCATTAAAGAAAGGTTGGCCTTATCAAAAACAATATCCATGTATTCTTTTTGAATTAATCCAATACCATGCTCGCCGCTAATGGTGCCGCCTAAAGATTTTACCAGGGTAAACATGGCTTTAAGGCCGGGAATTATTTCAGGATTATTTAAACTGTAAATACTGCCTTCTTTTTTTATGCGGATGTGCAAATTACCATCGCCGGCATGGCCGTAACACACTGCTTTAAAATTATATTGTTTTCCTAATTCTTTTACGCCATGTATTAATGCAGGTAACGAAGCTCTGGGCACTACAGTATCTTCTTCAATGGTGTAACCATCTAATTTTACAGCTTCGGCTACACGGCGGCGCAACTTCCACAATTCTGCTTTTTGTTGTGCATCGTCGGCAAAAAATATTTCGCCACAGTCAAATTGGGTTAGTAATGCAGCGATGTCTTCCATTTCACTCATCAGTGTTTCTATATGGTTACCGTCCACTTCAATAATTAAATGTGCGGCCATATCATCAGTAACTGGTACTGCAACACTGTCCATCATTTTACTCACAATCTTTAATGCATCAATCTCTACTAATTCCAAAGCGCTTGGCGTAAAGCCTTCCCTGAATATTGCACTTACTGCTTCACCGGCTTTTTCTAAATTGTTAAAGGGCACCAGCATCAGCAAATCGTACTTTGGATGCGGCAATAATTTTAAAACAATTTTTGTTACAATGCCTAATGTGCCTTCACTCCCTACCATTAATTGGGTAAGATTATAGCCTGTAGAATTTTTTAATACATTGGCACCTGTCCAAATAATTTCACCCGTTGGTAGTACTACCTGTAAATTCAACACATAATCTTTTACCACTCCATATTTTACTGCTTTAGGCCCGCCGCTGTTGGCAGAAATATTGCCACCAATAAAACAACTGCCACGGCTGCTGGGGTCGGGTGGATAAAACAATCCCTTTTCTTTCACTGCGTTTTGTAATACTTCTGTAATTACTCCTGGCTCTGTTGTTACCTGTAAATTTCGTTCATCAATTTCTATAATCGTATTTAATCTTTCCATAGAAATTAAAACGCCACCTAAATGCGGTAATGCACCACCGGCTAACCCTGTTCCTGCACCACGTGGAGTGACTGCAATTTTTTGTGCATTACATATTTGCATAATGGCACTGATCTCTTCAGCCGTTCGTGGCTTTATAACAACATCAGGTAAAAAATGAAGGTTCTCCGTTTCATCGTGGGCATAATGGTTTAAGCTTTCTTCATCCACCATTACAAAAGCATCTCCAGCAATTTTTTTAAACTGATCAATATATTTATTAACAGTTGATGCTCTTTTTTCTTCGCTTACCATGTAACATTATTTATGTAAAAATCGTATAAAATACTGAGTTGATAAAATCATGTTTGTGCCTTTATCCTCATTTGTAAATGTTACTAATAAAATATTTAACGTTCAATTTTCAATGTTCAATAAAATACAGGCGAAGATTGATGAGATTTATTGAGTAAGGGTATTTTAAAATGTTAAATTTTATTAACTGATTGCAAAAATTAAAATTGCTGCCTATATTTG
The DNA here is from genome assembly GCF_031430955.1 of Ferruginibacter sp. Classification (GTDB taxonomy): domain Bacteria; phylum Bacteroidota; class Bacteroidia; order Chitinophagales; family Chitinophagaceae; genus Ferruginibacter. Next base: position 9,203 of record NZ_JANPCM010000603.1, on the reverse strand, counting down.
TTACGAAATTATTCGTATTTAATCATTAACCAACATAAAGTAAAGCCATGAAACAATTTATTTTAAAAAACAAAAAAGCCATTGCAGGTATTAGTGCTGCATTGGTAATTGGTGTAATCACCATGTCTTTTCAAGACACGCCCTTTAGCCCGGTAAAAGATTTTACAGTAAATCCCATTGTTATTGATTCGCCGCCTCCAAAAAAAATTAACCAGGCAGAAGTTGACAAAGCCATGAAGGAAATAGAAAAAGCTATGGTGCAATTAAAGGAACAAATGAAGCAGCTGGATATGAACGAAATAAATTTGGCTGTAACCAATGCGTTGAAAGAAGTGGATATGCAAAAAATAATGGCCGAAGTACAGCAAAGCCTTAAAGAAGCAGACATGAAAAAAATTATGGAAGAGGTAAATGCATCTTTAAAAGAAGTAAACGCTGAGCAAATAAATAAAGAAGTACAAAATGCTTTGAAGGAAGTGGACATGAAAAAAATAATGGAAGATGTACATAACTCTTTAAAAGAAGTTAACGTTGAGCAAATAAATAAGGAAATACAAAATACTTTGAAGGAAGTGGACATGGATAAAATAAACAAAGAGATACAGGAATCTTTAAAAGATTTAAAAATAGAATTGAAAAATATTAATACCGATGAGATTAGAAAAGAACTGGAAAAAGTAAAAGAGGAATTAGAAAGAACCAAAGAGGAATTAAAGAAAACAAAAAAGACCGTTTCCGTTTAATACAGCCATGTAAAACTAAAACTGTCCCGAAAATATTTGGGACAGTTTTTTTATGCTATACAAAAATGATTAATAAAAAGTTGGACACATGGTCTGCCTGTTTTGCCGCTGCGGATAAAACCCTTTTTTTACAATACTAAATTCGCTTGCGCCACGGTAATTATTAAATTTATTTAAGGAAGATAAAGTGGCATCGTAACTGAATGTAAATTTTACATTATTCGTTTCAAACCCTACTATTGGTGCAATAGCATCGCCAAGGCGGTAATACAACCCTGCTACCAATTGCTTTTCGCCTGTCTCAGAAAGATTATAATTTCCGTTTAACCCAAATACCAGTTCAGTTGCCTTTACCTGTGTGGTAAAATAGGCGTTGGGATTAATAATAACCCTTTCGTTTACTTTTAAAATGGCATTTAAAAAACCAATATGCCGCATGGGTATTCTTCCGGCATTTGTTTGATCATCAAAAAAAGTTTCCTTTGGCCTGTTTACATGATGTATAGAATATCCGGCATTGATGTACACATTTTCCTGCGGAAAATAGGCGTAATTCATACCTGCCTGCACATCCATATAACTTACACTGGTGTTTAGTAAAGTTGCATTTGTAAAAGTTTTACCATCAAAAAATTTACCATCAAACTGATCTGGGAATGTTAATTTACTTTGATCAATACGTTTGTTTGCCCAACCAACATTAAAACCTGCACTTAATAAACTGCTGCTGCCTAATTGCTGATGATATGCAACAGAACCATAAATTTTTGTACTGCGTAAACTGCCGCTGCCGGCAACATCGCTTAATAAAACACCGCCAATACCCAGCCAGCCGGTTTCTAATTTATCCCTGAACAATTGTGCATCGCCAAAAATACTGGTGGTTTTGTAAGGCACCGTCATTACAGCACTCCACTGGTTTCTGTAGTGAGCGCCTATTCTGTAATCGGCATCAGGTATAAAACCTGTGTTTGCAGGATTGGTAGTTAATGGTGAATTAAAGAATTGAGAAAAATGCAGATCCTGTGCATGCATAGTAAATGCAAACAGTAACCCTGTTAAAGTAAATAATGATATTTTATTTTTGCCCTTCATTCTTTATTATATCTTACCAAGTAATTAATTTTTATTCAACATTCAACATTCAACATTCAACATTCAACATTCAACATTTATCTCAATAAAGTTATATCTCCTGTTTTTCTCAACTTCTGTCCATCGGTAAATTCTACATCTAAAGTATAAGTGTACACATCCATCGGTTGTAAAGCACCTTTAAATGTTCCATCCCATCCTTTTGTTATACTCGTGCTTGCAAATACTAATTGTCCCCAACGGTTATATATTTTCCAGCTCATTTTACCTATACCAAAACCTACTACTTTTACAATGCCGTTGTTGTAACTGTTGCCCGAAAATCTTCCGGGAGTAAATGCATTAGGCACATCCAGCAGTGGCCTTATTATTATGGGAACGGGCTGTTGAAATGTATCTACACAATCAGCATCATTAAAAGCTAACAGCATAACATTAAAAGTATCTGTTCTGTTAAACTGATGAATGGGGTTTACTTCGGTTGAAGTTTCTCCATCACCAAAATCCCACAAATATCTTGTAGCGCCAATAGAAAGATTGTTAAAAATAGTTTTAGTATTTTCTATTGGAGGATTAGGGCTCCAGGTAAAATTTGCAGTAGGAATGGGATATACAGTAATAGTAAAATAGGCAGAAGTATCCACTTTATTACAGGTGGTAGAATCAAATGCTATTAAACGTACGTCGTAAGAGCCAACAAGATTATAAACATGTATGGGTTCAAAATCAGTTGAAGTTGTACCATCTCCAAACTCCCAGATCCAATCGGTGCCACCTAAAGAATTATTTTTAAACACCGGTGTATAAGGCACACAACCTCTTGTACTGGTACTGAATATTGCTTTAACATTTGGATTTATCCTTACCTGCTTTTCAACAGAATCAGGCGAATTACAGAAAACCGAATCATCAACAATTAATCTTACTTTATAAGTACCTGTAGACGGAAAAGTATGTATTTGCGAAACAAAACCGCTTCTTATTCTTGGTGAGCCATCTCCAAAATCCCAAATAAAAGTTTGATTGGTATATACAGGTAATGGTGCAGTAGTAAGATTATTGAAACGAAATCTTAAGCTTGCACAACTGTCTAATTTAATAAAAGAAAAATTGGGAACAACCTCATTGTTGCCCACTTTTACTGTAATGTAAGCTGTATCAGAAATATTGCAGGTGGCAGAATCAATAGAAATTAATGTTAACCTGTAGCTTCTTACATTATTGTAGGTATGCGAAGTAGAATTATTGGGGGCATACGTGGTGTCTTTTTTAGGGCTTGATATATCACCATAATCCCAAATATACATTTTACCTTTTGCCAGTGTATCCGTAAACTTTATGGTTAAAGGTACACAGCCAATAGTATCAACAACACCATCAATAGTTGCTTTTACGCTTGCGCCAACACCAGCAAAATTCATTTCTATTTTTACAGCAGCCTCATTGCAACTGGAAGAACGGTTATTAATTGACCATACACCAGCGGTAGTTGGAAAAACTGCACCGCCACTGCAGTTGGCGCAAATAGCCTGGTAAATTATTCCATTAGCATCAAAGCGGCTGGTGCCACCATCAACATGATCGCCAAAGCCACCATTTTGCCCATAAAAAGAACCAAACAACTGGCTGGCAGCATTTTTTTCCAGAACGAAAAAATAAAAATCTGATCCATCTGGAGGAGGTAACCCGGGTAACTGATCTTTTAATGGTAACCCATTAGTGCCTGCAGAAGGATACCCTTGCTGAACATTTATTCCACCACCCCAACCAGAAACATAAACATTCTGGCAACGATCTACTAAAAATGCAATAGGGGATAAATTTGGCACCTGCGAATTTGTACCAAATATTGTGGAGTAAACATAGGCAGATAAATCGGGCTGCAGCTTACTTATAAATTGCTTGCCGCCTGTGTTGCTGTATCCTGCATTTAAAACCGTCCATGCGCCAGTGGTAGTGCCCATAATATAAGGAAAACCAAGTCTGTCGAATTTGAGGCCATAAACTAAATCGTTTCCCACTGTGCCCTGGTAAGTAGTTTTAATAATTGCCGATCCGGTATTAGTTATTTCTGTAACAAACCCATCAGTTTCGCCACCCTGATATGTATTGGTAATAACACCTGATTTATCGCCGGGTAAATTATTACTTGATGTTCCGCCTGCAACATATAAATTACCTGTTAAAGGGTTTTGCGATATTACAAAGCATGCATCATCGCCATTGCCGCCAAAATAACTGCTGAATAAAACTGTAGTAAGATTTGCATTGAATTTAAGCATTACACCATCCTGCCTGCCACCACCAAAACTATTTTGAAATGGAGCGGTAAGGGGGAAATTAAGGGACTGGCTGCATGATGCCAGACAAATATTACCGGCTGCATCCAGAATGACTTCACTTCTTGCATCATCACCATAATTTCTCCTGGTAACATCTGTACCAAATGGTGCGTTGTATTTAGGTCTTATATTAACACCATCGTCTGCAGAGCCCCCTATCCTAACTGAACCCAACAGTGCGGTACCGCTGGCATTTAATTTGGTAACTATAATATCCCAACCTCCGCCATTACCAATTAAGGGAACAGTAACGGGGTAATTTGGGGATTTAGTTCTGCCTGCAATTATTAAATTACCCTGTGCATCAGCAATCATACTATGAGGTTGCTCATTGTGGCTACCTCCAATATAAGTAGCATATAAACGTTGACTGCCATTGGCAGAAAATTTAAAAATACCAATATCGAAGGCTCCGTTATTATCTTCATCAACACCGCCACCAAAAGCTGTTTGAAATGCACCCGGTGATACAGGGTAACCTGCACCGAATACAATACCACCTGCAAAAAAACTGCCATCAGGGCCGGCTGTTGCGGTATAACCCCAATTGTCAGCAGTACTGCCGGTAAACGATGCAAAAATTAAGGAAGGATCTATTATTAATGTTTCTTTAGAAGAATAATTTTGCACTTTAAAACGCACCACGTTATCTGTAACCACATACTTACAATCTACCGTTTGCCTTTTGCCCATTGTAGGCTGGTAGCTGTAGGGATATAATTCTTTTATACTGCCCACAGATGTGCCAATAAGTAATTCTTTATTTTTGATCTCCAATTTAACACCCCCTTCGTAACGCATGGCAATAGCATTGGGGTTGCCACCGGGATGTACAATTAAATCGTACTTTAAATTACCCGATTCGGTATAATAACGAACATCTATATTGGGATAAATATTTTTGTAGGTTACTGCTTCGTATATCTTACAATCAGATGCCCATTTGTTAGGATCGTTTCCGGTAAAATAATTATTATAAGTAGATAAAACTTTATCCGGTACTGCCTGTACATTATTACTACTCCCCAAAAAATCTACTTTGTATGCATGCGAATGAACAATTACCGGTTCCAGATCTTTTGGTGATGGTATTTTAGTTTTAGATGAAGCTGCAGGTGAAATACTATCGCCAACACTTTTGTGCGAATGCCCATGCATCATTTCAGAAAGTTTTTGTAAGTCTTCAGGCTTATGCATCATTACAGTAAAGCCCCGGTTTTCTAAAAAGAAGGAGCCTGTTGTAAAGTCGCCACGAAAATTTACTTTATTATCCCACTGCCCTTTGTTCTCAATAAATTCCATTTGGGCATTAACGGATAATACAACAAAAAATGTTGAAACAATTGTTATAAAAAGCTTAGTTATCTTATTCAAAACAGTCAACTGTATTTTTTACAATGTACAGAAATTATATGACACCGGCAATCAGATTTATCCTCTTTAACATCAGTTTTTCAATCAATAAAATTTTATAAAAAGAGTTACGATATTTTACTCCACGCCGTTTTGCCTTTTTGCTGATTAAGGTAAGTTTTAACAGGCAAATTCTCTGCCACATTCATATCCGGATCGTTTTCTAAAATATTTTGTGCCACTTCTCTTGCAGCCTCCAGTATAACTTTATCATGGACTATGTTTGCCAGCTTAAAGTTTAAAAGACCGCTTTGCTGTGTGCCTTCAATATCGCCGGGGCCACGAATCTCCAAATCTTTCTCTGCAATTTTAAAACCGTCGTTGGTGGCTACCATTATCTTTAAACGTTCCCTGGCATCATTCGATATTTTTGACCCAGTTAATAATATGCAAAAACTTTTTTCAGCCCCTCTTCCTACCCTTCCTCTTAACTGGTGCAATTGCGATAACCCAAATTTTTCTGCACTTTCTATTACCATTACTGTAGCATTAGGCACATTCACCCCTACTTCTATAACGGTGGTGCTTACCATAATTTGCGTTTCCTTATTTACAAAACGCTGCATGTTGGTTTCCTTTTGCACCGCATCCATCTTTCCATGCACCATACTTATCCAGTATTTGGGTTCCGGAAAAAATGATTTTACTTCTTCATAACCCTTCATAAGGTTTTCGTAATCCATCTTACTGCTTTCTTCTATTAAAGGATAGATGACAAAAGCCTGCCGACCGTTGGCTATCTCTTCTTTAATAAAATCCATTACCTGCGGACGTTTGTTTTCAAAACGGTGTACGGTGTTGATAGGTTGCCTTCCCGGTGGCAGCTCATCCATTACGCTGTAATCCAAATCGCCGTAAGCAGTTAGTGCCAGTGTACGGGGTATTGGTGTTGCTGTCATAACGAGTACATGCGGCGGTATAGTATTTTTTTTCCATAACTGCGACCGCTGCGCCACACCAAATTTGTGCTGTTCATCAATTATGGCAAACCCCAGGTTTTTGAAAATCACTTTATCTTCAATTACCGCATGCGTACCAATCAAAATATTCAATGAGCCATCTTCGCAAAGTTTAAGCACTTCTCTCCGCTGTTTTGTTTTAGATGAGCCGGAAAGCATTTTTACACAAACCGGCATATCTTTTAATAATTCGGTAATGCTGTTATAATGCTGCTGGGCTAAAATTTCTGTAGGTGCCATCAGCACACTTTGAAAACCATTGTCGGCTGCAATCAGCATCATCATTAATGCAACAATGGTTTTGCCACTGCCCACATCCCCCTGTAAGAGGCGGCTCATTTGTTTACCGCTGCCTGCATCTTTTCTAATCTCTTTCAACACTCTTTTTTGTGCACCGGTTAATTCAAAGGGAAGATATTTTGTATAAAATGTATTGAACAACTCACCCACTTTATCAAACACCCAGCCTTTGCTGAAGCGATGCCGTGCACTTTTAATTAAACCCAAACGCAGTTGTGCAAAAAATAATTCTTCAAACTTTAAGCGGCGTACGGCATGTTGAAAGTGTTTTTCCGTTGCCGGAAAATGTATGTGGCGATAAGCATCAAAGCGGCTAATGAATTTGTATTTGATAATAATAGATTCTGGTAAATTTTCTGGCAGATCTTTTTCGGTAATTAATTGCAGCAGCGCATAAGTAAATTTGCCCATCACCCTTCCATTCAAACCTCTTGCTTTTAATTTTTCTGTTGAAGAATAAATGGGTTCTAAAAAATTTTTACCTGTTGCTTTTTGTTCGGTAAAAGTTTCTATTTCGGGATGGGCAATTTGAGGTTTGTTCATAAAAAAACTCAGCTTGCCAAAAACTAAATAGCGGTGACCCACCTGCAATGCTTTTTGTATCCAGTTTATTCCCTGGAACCAAACTAATTCAATTTCTCCTCCTGCATCATCCTGCAAATGCGCTACCAAACGCCTGCCTCTTTTCTCCCCCATAATTTCCATGTCGGTTATTTTACCGGCAACCTGTGCATACTCATTGTTATAATTAAGTTCGTCAATTATATCTACTTTGGTTTTATCTACATGGCGCAGCGGAAAATAATTCAGCAGGTCATTAAAAGTAAAAATTTTTAATTCTTTACGCAGCATATCGCCACGTAAAGTGCTTACGCCATGAATATATTCGATGGGATTATTTAATATGGCGGAGGTGAAAGTGATAGAGAATGTTTATGCAAATATAAACCCCTATCCCCTAAAGGGGGAAACGAAGAAGAACTTTGCGAAGATTATTTTGGAATATTTTCAGGTAGATTAACCTGCTAACAAAAAGATGGCGTAAAAATTAGCTTCTGAAGTGTGAAATTTTAGTAGAAAAATAAAATTTAGATTTTAAATGTGATGTAAGGACGACAGTTTATTGTATAACATGATTAAAGCTCAATATTGATATGATGTACACGAGTGCGACGCCAATGATGACTAATAGAATTACCAAAGTTTGGAACAAAAAACATTATTTATGTTCTCCCTTCAGAAAAATTATTATTGAAACGTTTGGGTTTGCTGAAATTTCTGTTGCCGCCCCCGCCAGTTCTTTGCGGTGCAGTGTTGTAAGTTGGCGCTTCGCCAAATTCATCGGGCACAATGGCTTTGGTTACAGACTTACCCAATAATTTTTCTATAGCTACAAATTTGCGTTGCTCCCTTGGGCTTATGAAAGTATAAGCGGTTCCTTCAGCAGCGGCCCTTGCAGTACGGCCAATACGGTGTACATAATCTTCGCCATCATGCGGCACATCGTAATTAATTACCAGGTCGATATTATCAATATCAATACCACGGCTTAAAATATCGGTAGCAATTAAAATGGGCAGGCGGCGACTTTTAAAATGCATCAGCACTTCTTCCCTTTTATCCTGCTCCAAATCGCTGTGTATTTCATCTGCTTTAATGCCGGCTTTTTGTAAATCACGGGTCAATTGTTTTACAGCTTGCTTGCTGCTGCAAAAAATTAATACCATGGCAAAATCTTTCTTCTTCAGCAAATATTTTATTAAAGGAATTTTTTGTTCTTCGTACACCACAAAAGCTTCCTGCACAATTTTTTCGTTGGGTTTACTTAGTGAGATATTTATTTCTGCCGGCTGGTGTAAAATTTTTCTTGCCATCTCCCTTATTTTATGCGGCATGGTGGCGGAAAATAGAAGGTTCTGCCTTTTTTTAGGCAGGTGATTAATGATGAACATGATGTCGTCGTAAAATCCCATGTCCAGCATTCTGTCGGCTTCATCCAGTACCAAATATTTTAAGCCGTCTAATTTTACATAGCCCATTTTTATATGCGCCATCATTTTGCCGGGTGTGCAAACCACTACATCGGCGCCATGGCTCAATGCTTTTTTCTCCTGCACAAATGCATTTCCATCGCCGCCGCCATATACTGCAATGGAACTAACCGAAGTAAAATAAGAAAGCCCCTCCATGTGTTGTGCAATTTGTATAGCCAGCTCACGTGTGGGCACAATAACCAATGCGGTGTTGGTATGATTAACCAATGGATCGGTGATAATTTTGTTGATAAGCGGCAGTAAAAAAGCGGCTGTTTTGCCGGTGCCGGTTTGGGCCGATGCTATAATATCTTTGCC
>NZ_JANPCM010000602.1:0-1701 GCF_031430955.1 Ferruginibacter sp. | reverse complement strand
TTGAAAATACAATAACTTTAGCTAAACTGCATTCGGTTTAAGTTAATTCAAACAGCTTGTAATTAATTTATTAAAATAAAAAAGGGCCAGTATAAAAATACAGCCCCGGTTTAAATCCAATATCCTATGAAAAACTAAATAAAGAAATACAAACTGCAAGCCAGAATTTATTAAGTATAAAAAAACGTTTTTAAGGCATTTTTTGTGGAAACTAATCAGCAAAAAGTGTGTAGTGTAGAATATATGACGCAATAAAATCTGCAGATTTAATTTATAGAAGGAATTTGTTATACTATTTGAATATAATATTTTATAGAAACTAAACAAACGTTTGCCTGTATAATGTATTTTAAAATACGCTTAGATAAAAGTTCAATAAAGATTTGCTGTACAAGAGTGTCTCGACTAAGGCCAGACCAATGAAGTTGAAAAAAGAAATATAGTCCGGCTCAAAAAAAATTACAACGGCTTTTTTAAAATGGCAACTGTTAACCTGCTGATGCAAATCAATTTTTCTTTATCGTCATTAATTTTTATATCCCATACATGTGTGGATGCGCCAATGTGCAGCGGGGTGCAGGTGGCTGTAACATATCCGCTTCTTGCGCTGCGTACGTGGTTGGCATTTATTTCTAACCCTACACAAATAAATTTTTCGGGATCAATTATAAAATGAGAGGCAACACTGCCAACTGTTTCTGCCAATGCACAACTTGCACCGCCATGCAGTAAGCCATAAGGTTGTTTAGTTCTGTCATCAACCGGCATACGCATTTTTAAAAAATCATCGCCTACTGCCATCCATTCCATTCCTAAATGTTCTCCCATAGTATTTGGGCCCAATGGTTTTATATCTGGCAGCGAAAGATTTTTATTAAACCAAATAGACATTACTGCTTATTATTTTTTATAAAATTATTTACGGCAGGGGGTAAAAATTGTGATACATCGCCGCCATTGCGCAATACATCACGTACCAGTGTAGAAGCAACAGAAGTAAATTGAGGAAGGCAGGTTAAAAAAATTGTTTCTACATGGCCGTCTAAACTTCTGTTCATATCGGCAATGGCTTTTTCGTATTCAAAATCGTTTACGTAACGTATGCCTCTTAAAATAAAATTTGCGCCAACGTTTTTGCAGCACTCCACTGTTAATCCATTATATACAACGGCTTCTACTTTATTATTATCCTTATAAATCTCTCTTATCCATTGCAGTCTTTGTTCATCACTAAACATGGGTACTTTGTTTACATTACTTCCAATACCAATTACCAGTTTATCAAACAAAGGCAAAGCCCTGTCAATAATATCAATATGCCCAAGTGTAACAGGATCGAATGTGCCGGGGAATAAACAAATACGTTGCATGATTTCAGATTTATGATTTTAGATTTTAGATTTTTTAAACGATGCACAGCTTTTTTAAATCTGCAATCATACCTCTAAAATCAAAAAATATTAAGCTTTGCTGCCAGATAACAGGTACATCACCGCCATTCTTACTGCTACACCATTTTCTACCTGTTGTAAAATTATAGATTGATTGCCATCTGCCACATCACTGTCAATTTCTACGCCGCGGTTTATTGGGCCGGGGTGCATAATTACAATTTGTTTTTTTAAACCATCTAATAATTTTTTACTTACCCCATACGCCAAATTATATTCTCTTAATGAAGAAAATAAAACTTGATTTTGC
>NZ_JANPCM010000601.1:0-7056 GCF_031430955.1 Ferruginibacter sp. | reverse complement strand
CAGCATCGATGGCCATTTATCTTTGGTGTTATTAGCTTTTTTATACAGCTTTTTAATTTTTAAAACAACGGTACCATTCTGCTCTTCGGCGGTAGCAGTATAAGTTCCGGTTTCGTTATCTACATTGGTATTTAATTCTTTAACGCCTTCTACGGTGTAACCATCAGGTATTTTAAAATTAATTACCCAGTTCAACGTACGGGCATAGCCCACATTAATATCGAATTTTCGGGTGCGTTCTTCTTTTTTTATTTGCAGCTGAGAACCTACTAAGCCTGCTACATTAACCAAATATTTTTTTCCCGCTTTACGCATCATCCCCGACAATTCAAAGTCTTCGGTAAACACCAGTGTTTTTTGTTTTGCCGAACGGCCATCGCTGGTAAGAGCAAAATTTTTATACTTAACTTTTTGCTGATAATCGTTTTGCAATTCTGTTTTTACCAATTCTATTTTAGCCTCTTTATACTCATCCTTTAATGCTTTTACCGATTTATTATATTCATCTTCCTGGGCACTTTTCATTTTTTCTGTAGGGTCGGGGCCGCCATAATACTTGTAATCATCCAGCATGTACGGGGTAAATTTTAATGCCGTTACAATATTTCTTGTTTTGCTTATACCCACAAAAGAATTTGTTCTTGATACTATCAGCGTATTCATATCTGTACTTAAAGATGCATTGATGGTATAGTCAGAAACATTATCGGTAAAAGCTGCATCAGGCAAAATAATTGGTTTAATATCCTGTCCGCTGTTTTTTACAGGCTCTGCAATAACGTAAGCTTCGCTTGCCAAAAGTGCTTCCACTAAATCGCCGGGGTTACTGTGATCGGTGCAGTTAAAATAAAAATCTTTTCCTACTTTACACACATACCTTATTTCCTGGTCAAACAAAACATCTTTTAATTTACCGGTAGAGTTTGAAATACTAATTACCAGTTCCGATTTAATATCACGTTGGTATAATAATGAGCCAAAAATAAAAGCTGCAGTTTTATCACTTAAATAAGTATCCCTGTTTACAACAATGTTTCTCAATTTATAAAACACATTATTGATGTATTCTTTTTCTGTCCAGTCTTTTGCGCCTTGTTTTTTTAACTGTGCCCATGTGGCGTCAACTAAATTTTGCACCGTCATGTAATTGCCAAAATAAGAACGGCCAGTTTGCTCATAATCTTCCCACGCTTTTTTCGCCAGCTCTTCTTTAGTAAAGCCGCTTTTTATTTCTCCTTTTTCTCCTATTAAAGCTCCTTTTACTTTTTCGTTGTTGGCATATATTACCTGAAATTTTGTTAGCGGGTAAACCTGGTAGGTATTAATAAAGTTTACATCTTTTTCCACCCCCCTGTCGGTATCTGTAAAAACATAGCGGTAAAAATCAGCATCGCTTGCGTCCTGCTTTTTAAAATCGGGTGCCCCGTTTAAGGATAAAGATTTAAAAAAAGATTTATCGTCCGTTTCCATAATTATCTGGTTATACAAAACCGGGTACACTTTATTACACACTTCGTATTGCGGCGAAAACTCTATGTAGCCTGTACCCATTACATCTAACTTACTTTTTGTTATGGTTACATATTCTAAAATATCCCCCGGCTCTAAATCGGGTACCGCTACTTTATAATACCTGCGTTGACTGCCGCTTTGCTGATCGAAAAAACTTTTAAAAAATTCCGGCACGTTTGAAACTGACTCCACACCTACCGCATCATTTAAAGAAACCGCCTTTACACTCCCATCAGTCTTTGTAATTTTTGCACTAAAGCCGTCTGTTTTATCACTGTAACGAAAATAAACTTCTGTAAAAGATTTTACTGAGTTTCTGTCATTGAGTTTTATTTTAAAGCGAACGTTCTCAAAAAAATGTAAACTTCTTTCTCCTTTAGATAAAAAGCCACTTCTCGATTTTTTATCAATAGTTACGCTGCGTTTAAAACCAAACACTACAGCCGATGCATCTTTATATTTATCCGGAACAGTATTGTTTGCAAATGCCGGTATGTTTTCGTTCCACAATATTTTTGCATTGCCTTCAATATTATCTAAAAAATCTTCGTCAATAACATTTTGAGCAAAAGAGACAGCACTGCATATAAAAAGCAGTGATGATAAAAGGAGTATATTTTTAAATTGAATTTTCATTGCCGTTGCAGGGTTTATTTTTTGGTAATGCTTAAAAAATATTTATTAAATTCTTTTATTGATTCAATAAATTTTATCCAGTTAGGAAAATCTGTTTTTTTTATGATGCTGTTTTTTATAGAAAGTTCTTTCTTTAAAACCATTTTATTTCCTGTAATAGTATATTCTCCTTTAAACTCATAGCCGTCAAATTTTAATTCTAAATTATCCGGCTTATCAATAAATTTTTTATCGGCAGGTATGGTTAATCCAATTTCATCTTCAAATTTTACCAGCACATCTAAATCGTAACCTGCAACTCTTTTTTCGTCAGGTATAAATTTATCTAATGTTTTAGGGAAGAAATCTACCCCTACATATTTATCGCCACTTATTGTATTTACCGTATTGGATAAATCAACATCGCCTTCTATAACTACAGGCAAATCCCTGTTTTTAAGATCACTGGTTTTTACGTTTGTGGCTACCATGTTATCGTTACCAAATTCTAAATAATCATTTAAATAATCTTTTTGGGATGAGGTGGGCAAATCCTGGTACGACTGGTGAAAATCGGTGCGTTCGTTGCCGGTAATAGTAACTTTCACTTTACCATTTAAACTTTCGTTGGCTAAAACAAAATCTGCTTTAGTATAAATTTTATTATCATTTGCTGTGGTAGGCGGCACCGTTTTAATTTCAAACTTATCGCCGTTGGCAATCATTACTTCTTTTCCCTGTATGCGAAATGCATTTTCTCCAAAGGGTACATAACTTTCTGTACCATCCAGGTAATATGTTTTACCCCCATAATTTAAAGTGCATATGGCATGATTATTTACACATAACGCAGGCGTACTTTGCGGATAAGGAATATGCCTTGTGCCAATCCATGTAAAGTGTGCATCGTAGCCAGAAAGTTTCATCATCTCCGTTAGTAAATTTGCCATGCCTTTACAATCGCCATATTTTTTTGCAAGCACATCCTGTGCCGATGAAGGAATGTAGCCTGAGTAACCATCTTCGTAAGCAATGTATCTAACATTATCCTGCACCCAGTAATAAATGGCTTTAATTTTTTCTATATCATTTGTTTTACCTGCTGTAATTTTCGAAAGTTGTGCAGTAAGTTTTTCCTTTTCGTTGCCAGCCATTAAATACAAACGGTTGTTCCAGTTATATACATCGTCAACTTTATCAAACCCTTTTAATACCTCTCCCTTACTTTCAAAAGATTTTATCTGTACAATTATATGAGGGTCGGTAAAAGCCTTGCCTATTCGCCTGTATTCCGATTTGTATGCCGGCACATCTTTCATTATAAAAACATAATTAGTATAACCGCCTTTAGTAGTTTCTTTAACTTCAATTTTGCTGCCTTCAAAATTCATTCTTTTAAAATCTACGGTTAACCATTCGGGCACTTTAAATTCTATAACCTGTTCTTTAATTGGGTAAGGTGAATTAAAAAATAAACGGGTTAAATATTTACCATCAGTAAAAGTTTTTTTTACCGTAATCCTGGCCATATCTCCTTTTTGATTAAAACGTAAAGGATAAAACTGTACACGGCTGTCATCAAAAAAAATACCGTCGTCGGTTACCGAACGGTCTATACCGCCCCTGTCGGAGGTAATATATTTGTTGCCGTACTTAAAAGCTCTTTTAAAAGTTTTTAACTGAATAAATTTATTATAAAATTCAGGATAGGTCATGCTGGAAAATTTCTTAAGGGAAAGAAATTCATATTCAGCGTCTTCCTGAATCTCCACCACTTTATCATTTAAAGAATTTTTACCTTTATCAAAAGTAAAAAATTGGTAGGATGAGGTACATAAAATATCATCTTCCTTATATTTTTTGGCATAGGTTTCAGCAGTGCTGATATCATTTTCATTTTGTGCCATAACCGGTAACGAAAAAGAAAATAAAAAGCCTAAAATGCCGCAGGCAATAACATTTTTTAATGTTTTGTGTTGCATATTCTTATAATTACTGTTGGTATTTTTAAAGCAGTTGTTAAAAGCGAGGGTAAAGTTCATGCATTGCAGTTTAAGGTAATGTTTAATAGCTGAAAACGTATAACTGGCATTTTAATTGTTTGAAATTATAAATATTTAGCAACCGCACCAATTTTAAATCATCTATGAATTTATTGTTAATAAAAAAATATTTGATGTTTAAACATTAAATTATACTATCTTGCATTAAAATTACAATTATGGCAACAAAAAAATGGGTTGTGGACCCTACCCACAGCGAAATACAATTTAAGATAAAGCACCTTATGATTACCAATGTAACCGGCAGCTTTAATATTTTTACTGTTGATGCCCAAACAGAGGATGAAGATTTTACAAAAGCAAAAATTTCTTTTACTGCAGAAGCAGCTTCGGTAAGTACAGGAAACGAACAAAGAGACGGCCACCTTAAGAGCGCCGACTTTTTTGATGCGGAAAAATTTCCCCAGTTAAAATTTACAGCCACTAAATACGAGTCGGTTGATAACGATGGCTCGTACGAATTGTATGGCAACCTTACTATAAAAGATGTTACCAAGCCCATTAAACTTGCAGTAGAGTTTGGCGGCGTAGTTAAAGACCCGTACGGCAACACCAAGGCAGGCTTTACTATTAACGGTAAAATAAACCGTAAAGATTATGGCTTAACCTGGAGTGCAGTAACAGAAGCCGGCGGTGTAGTAGTTAGCGATGAAGTAAGAATTAATTGCGAAATACAATTGATAGAACAACAATAAGAGACTTGAATGGTGAATCGTCAGTTGTGAATATAAAAGTTTGAGTAATCGCAGCGTATTCTCAAGATTCAACATTCACGACTGACGACTTTCATTATCTGCTTTTAAATGGCAATCTTTATATTTTAATCCACTGCCGCAATAACATAAATCATTACGTCCAATTTTACTTTTTAATTTTTGCAATTGCACTTCGGGATCCTGCTGAAATATTTGTTGTAATAATGTATATAATTCAGGATGTTTTTGCTGCAGCAAATCGGGCCGCTCAAAAAAATATTCCGCTGCTACAGCAAAAAATTCTGCTTTGCTGGTGCTGCCATAGGGATTGATATCAGAATTATTATTTATTATCTCCTGCATTTTTTTATAGGTCATATCCAGCCAGGGAATAGTGTATTGTTTAGATAACAATTGTTTTGGAATACCGTCGGTATCCCCATCAGCCTTATCAATAAGATGAACAAATTCATGAATAGCAGTATTGTTTTTATCCGAATCGTTTTTAAACCCCTGGTGTAAAGCATGCTTAGACAATAACATTTTACCTTCCATGTACCCACTGCCTACCATTCCCATAATGCTCCTTTCTTCTCCTTCTGTTTGAAAATTATTATTGAAAGTATCCGAATACAATAACACTTCTTTTAAATTATAATATTTCCATTCGGGAAAAGCAAACACCGGTATTACTGCACTTGCGGCAACCAGTATCCTGTCAAGATTTTCCACAGTGGTATCAACTCCGGTAATTTTTACGTTGCCTAAAAATTCAGTTACTTCTGCCTCAAACTGTTGTTTTTCTTTTTTATCAAGTCCCCGAAAAAAAGCAATACTACCGTTGAGTATGATATCGTTTACAAAAACATCATCGCCTGCCGGAGTTATATTATTTTTAAATTTTGGTTTTGCAAGATAAATACCAAAAAAGATAAGCGCCGCCACTATTACAAAAAGCATAATTATTATTTTATACAATGAAAGTAAAACTAATTAACTGTAACTACATTTGCATATCAATAAAAAAATATGATACAATATAACCCTAAAGACTGGCTGAGTTTTATTTTCCGTTTTCATAAATCGGATACATTTATAAAACTGTGGCCCATGATTTTGTTGATATGCTTTTACTCCGGCATTATTGCTTTTTTTGAGATCAACTATTGGAAATGGGGCGACGGCAATAAAGTAAAAAATATTGTAGTAATGCACAGCCTGCTGGGTTTTGTTATTTCTTTATTACTTGTTTTTAGAACCAACACAGCGTACGACAGATGGTGGGAAGGCCGCAAACAATGGGGTTCGCTGGTAAATAACAGCCGTAACCTTGCGCTTAAGATGAATGCAATGCTGCCAAAAAGCGACATACAAAACCGCACGTTTTTTAAAACCGCAATTCCGCAATATGCTATTGCATTAAAAAATCACTTACGCAGCGAATCAACCAGATTGGAACTGGATGAAAAAATTCATGAAGAGTTAAATGAAATAGATCATGACAAGCATGTACCTAATCAACTGGCGGCTTTACTTTTTAAAAAAGCAAATACGCTTTTTGAAACAGGCAAAATAAAAGGCGAACAATTAATTGTTATCAATAACGAGCTGCTGTCATTTACAGATATATGTGGAGCCTGCGAACGCATAAAAAATACCCCTATCCCATTTTCTTACAGTGCTTTTCTTAAAAAATTTATTTTCTTTTATGTAATGACGTTGCCCTGGGGATATGTTTACAATCTCGGCTACCTGGTAATTCCTGTTGTGGCATTTATTTTTTATGTGCTGGCAAGTTTAGAACTGGTGGCAGAAGAAATTGAAGATCCATTTGGTACAGATAGTAATGATTTACCAATGGATAAAATGTGTGCCAATATCCAAAAACATGTAAACGAACTGTTGTAATTCTATTTTATCTTTGAAACTCTTAAATAAAAAATATGGCAAAAGTAAAAACAGCTTTGGTGCAAATGAGTTGTGTTGCAGATAAACAGCAAAACATAAATAAAGCAATTCAAAAAATAAAAGAAGCTGCTGCCGCTGGTGCACAAATTGTTTGCCTGCAGGAATTATTTACCTCCTTATATTTCTGCGATGTGGAAGATTACGAAAATTTTAAACTGGCAGAAAGTATTCCCGGCCCGGCAACGGATACTTTAAGCGCTTTA
>NZ_JANPCM010000600.1:0-16436 GCF_031430955.1 Ferruginibacter sp. | reverse complement strand
TTATTCTGTTTACATCGATTCATTGAGTACAGTGGCATTGGATGATTTCTCTGATAAAATAAATATTAATCATATATATCCCAAAATTGGTCATAGTGATGATGTAGTAAATATTATAAAGAAATTGAAAAAGAATTGGGTTGCAGTTGGTGTAACGGTTGCGGTTTATTCTGCCAGTTCTTCCGGAAAAGCACAATATACTTTAACAACAAGGTATAAGCAGGGCTTAAAAGAAAGAGCAACAGGTTTTCGTAAACCATTTAAAGAAACATATGAAGCTGTAAATGGAGAAGGCTCTTATGCACAATACCTAAAAGATATTGCGGAATTTATTGACGAAAGCTGGAGTGAATTACTTTTTTTACGTGCTGATTTGAGTTCGAAATAAGTTTAGCGCACAGCCATAGTTTGTAAATAAACAAACCCTGACAAAAATAATTTTATACTACCCTTCCAGCAACCATTAAACCTAAAGAGGGGTGACTTGTTCACTCCTCTTATTTTTAAAAAAATTTTTTTGGTAGAGAATACTGTAACCATAAACCTTATCAGCGTAAAAAAGAAAAAAATAATACCCCATTTTTTACACACTAAAAACATTTTTATGCAAAGAAGAAATTTTATAAGGAACACCGCACTTTTTGCTGTAGCAGTAAGCTCCCGCGGTTTTATACGCTTTAATGGTAAAAGTTTTGAAGGCGACACTCCAACTACAACTGACATTCTTGGCCCTTTTTACAGACCGGGAGCACCATTAAGAACCAACTTAAGACTTCCTGCTTCTCATGGTGCCCCAATTGTTTTAAAAGGAAGCATTTTTAAAGAAGATGGGAAAACGCCTATCAACAATGCATTGGTGGAAATCTGGCATTGCGATGAAAATGAGATTTATGATAATGCCTCTGACGAATACAAATATCGTGGCGGGCAAAAAACAAAAGCGGATGGAAAGTATGCGTTTAAATCCATTCTGCCAGTTCCCTATAAAGCCGACCCAACCGATGAATCATCCTGGCGGCCTGCTCACATACACATGCGGGTGTCTGTGCCTAATCAACAGGACTTAATAACCCAGATCTATTTTAAAGGGGGCAAATATGTTGAAACCGACAAATGGGCTTCTTCTCCTAAAGCTGTAAACAGGATACTCAATATTTCGGAAAGTAAGCCTGGCTAAAAGGAAATTGTTTTTAATGTAATTATGGGTAAAGAGATTCCACTTGATGAAAAAGTTTATGATAAGGTTACCGGACTTTTTGATGTTGGCGATAATAACCTTATTGAGTTTATTAAAAATGATGACCTGCTCTTTATGAAACAAAACGGACAGATCAGAGCAAGTTTAAAATATATTGGCAATAACAGCTTCGAAGGCGGCATAGGTTATCCCATTGCTACTTTTGAATTACACAAAGATGGAGCTGTAAAAGTTGTTATACAAAGAACAGCTGATAAGATAATTAATGGTACAAAGGTTTTAAAATATAATCAATAAAATTGTTTTTTTCAAACCTTAACTCCTCGCCATGTTTCGTGTCTTCACGAAACACAGGCTAACATAATAAAAGGTTCTTGTAGACATGAACCATGGCTGCGACACCGTCCATGGCAAATGGCTATTGGATAGAAGTGAATAGTGTTAATCAAAAATAAAAACTGGAAAGCCTAAAAACGAATAGAATAAGCAATCAAAAAAATAATTACAATAATGGAAAAATCAAATCGCATTCAACTATTGCAAAAACCTAAATTATTTTTAACACTGGGAATCGTTCTGTTCCTTTTCTTATTTGCTGGAAAGTTTATTTTAAAAGATGCGTTACCTTATTTTGGATTTGATAAAATAACATTTGGCAGGTATTGGGATTATAAATGGCCACTTATTGGACATATTTCCGGCGGTCTCTTAGCTTTGATAATTGGGCCATTCCAATTCTCGAAAGCATTTCGAAATAAATTTATGACCACTCATAGGTGGTTGGGAAGAATTTATTTAATCGCAATCCTAATCGGGACAATAAGCTCAACTTATTTAGCCTGGACAAGTGCATACAGAGTTAATTTCTCATGGGCTTTTGGTTTGCAATGTTTGGCTTTTGCCTGGTTTGCTTCTGCATTGATGGCTTATGTATCTGTGATGAGGGGACGTATTATGCAACACAAAGAGTGGATGATAAGAAGTTATGTAGTGACTTTTGCTTTTGTAACGTTTCGCTGGCTAAATGAATTAACTATCCTAAAAAATCTGATGCCAGAATTTGTAGAAAGAGGACCAACAGTAATATGGTTTTGTTGGACAATACCATTATTGATTACCGAAATTGTATTAGGCTGGAATAAAAAATAAAATATGGGGCAGCCGAAAACCGTTCCGATAGCTATCGGAAAGAGTAGACAATAATTTAAAAATAATTATAACAATGAAAACGATTTTATTATTTACTTCGAGCCTTTTAATTGTGCTATTGCTAATCTTTATAATTCCTTTTGCTGGTAATTCGCAAACTGTAAAACAAAAATCATCGGACACTTTGAATATAGGCTTTGTACTATACACAAAGAGTAATACTCCGGGAACATTATTCGCCAGGTGGAACTATGCTAATATTTGGAGTGGACCTGGCATAGCAACAGGAGGACCAAAGGAGGGCTTTGCTGGAAATTATCATGTGCGATACTTTTACGAAAATGGAGATTTTTCTGACGAGTATGACCTGACGATTGAAAAAACGGGAAACTTTTACAGTGTGTCATGGATTGTAAAAGGAATAGTACTTGCCAAAGGGGTTGGAATGGAAATTGAAAATAGTTTGGCAGTGGGTTGGCGTAGAGTTAAAGACTAAATATAGAGCGATAGATTTTTGAAGAAACCGTAGTAACATAAAAATATGACAACAATTACAAAACCCAGAATAGAATCTCTCGATCTTTTAAAAGGCTTAGTGATAGTGATAATGGCAAAGATTGATAGTTATATATTTTAAAATTAAAAAATTGACTAAATATGCAAAGACGAAAATTAATTCAGTTGTTTCTTTCGGTAGTACCCATAGCATCCATTACTCCTTTTATTGCAAAGGCTCAAGAGAAACTTAGATTACTAAAAGGAGGATTTAAAGTGGAAGCTGATAAAGACCGATTCAATGAAGACACGATTTTTGGAAAGGAAAAAAACATGAAGTGTAAAGTTTCAGGTAAAGACACTAACAATGAATTATATGTTGTAGAGGAGAATGACCCCAAAGATGTTGGTCCGCCTTTACATATTCATCCTAATCAAGACGAAGTTTTCTTTATCACAAAAGGAAATTACCTTGTAAAAATTGGAGATGAGTTATTTAATCTTAAAAAAGGCGACACTGCGTTTGCACCAAGAAATATTCCTCACTGTTTTCTTACAATTGGGGAAGGGCCTCACCAAATGATTCTTACCTACCAACCTGCGGGTAAAATGGAAGCGTTTTTTTACAACAGAAAAAATCCAGCATACACCAACGGAAAAACTCTTGAGCAGCAATTTAAAGAACATGATATGGAGATTGTTGGCCCTAAACTCAAATAACTGAATTATGACAGAAATTAAGAAACCCAGAATAGAATCGCTTGACCTGTTAAAAGGCTTAGTGATAGTAATTATGGCCATTGACCATGTGAGAGATTATTTTCATTACTCATCATATTTTTTTGACCCAACCGACCCTACATTAACAAATCCCTCTCTTTTTTTTACAAGGTTTATTACTAATTTTTGTGCTCCTGCATTTAGTTTTTTGGCTGGGCTTTCAGCTTTTATGATTGGCAAAAGAAAAACTAAAAATGAATTATCAATTTTTTTGTTAAAACGTGGACTTTGGTTGGTTTTTGTAGAACTGGTTATTATGAATTTCGGCTGGTGTTTTGATATTACTTTTAAAACAGTGGGCTTCCAGGTAATCTGGATATTGGGCATCAGTATGATTTTTTTAGCGGCACTGATACATCTTCCTAAAAAAGTAATACTGATTTTTAGCTGCGTTTTGATTTTTGGGCATAATCTTCTCGACAATATTCACTTTGATAATATGCTGTGGGCATTTTTACATGAACGCAAAGCATTTTTAACAACGCCAGACCATGTATTCAGGGTTGGTTATTCAATAATACCATGGGTTGCTGTGATGTCTTTGGGGTATTACTTTGGTACATTTTACGATAAAACTTATGATCCCCTAAAACGGAAAAAATTATTCAACATCATTGGCCTTGTTGCTATAATATTGTTTATAATATTGAGAGGTATAAATATTTACGGCAACTTATTGCCCTGGAAAAATTATGGCAATCTAACACAAACCATATTTTCTTTTTTAAATCTAACCAAATATCCTCCCTCGCTTTCATTTTTATTGGTAACATTAGGCGGGGCTTTGCTGTTTTTAGCCAATGCCGAAAAATTAAAAGGCAAAGCCGTTAACTTCTTTTGTGTATTTGGAAGAGTGCCTTTTTTCTTTTACATCATTCATATTTACCTGATTCATTTACTGGCCTTAGTAGCTGCGGAACTTACAGGCTTTGGCTGGCAAAAAATGATCTTACCTGCACTGCCATTTAGAGTAGAAGCATTAAAAGGTTTTGGTTTTAATCTGATTTCGGTTTACCTGATCTGGATTGCTATAATTGTTTTGCTTTATCCATTATGTAAAAAATTCGATAGCTATAAACAAAACCACAAAGAAAAATGGTGGCTGAGCTATTTGTAGTTAAACAGTTAAATTATGCTGCATGGCTAATCAAAAAATAAAACAAAATTAATTTTAAAAAATGGACAAAAACTATAAATACCTTGGCTACTTTTTTCTTTTACTGATCCCCTTAATATTTGCCGGTTTTTACAAAAGCTATTTTCAGCCATTCCCAAATTTTGGAAATAAGTTTGATGTTTACCTTCATATTCATTCCATCATTGCCACAGTATGGATAGCCATATTGATCGTTCAGCCTTTTTTGATTGCCAATAAAAAAAATTCCTGGCATCGCTCGGTTGGCAAACTCTCTTATGTGGTTTTCCCCTTACTCATCCTCTCATTTATTCCAAGAATAATAAAAACATATGATGCCGGAGATTACCAATTTCTTTTCTTTCCAATTGGCGATGGATTATTGCTGATATTGTTTTATTCACTCGCTATTTATTATAAAAAGAAAGCCGCCAAACATATGCGGTACATGATTGCATCGGCATTGGTCTTACTGGGGCCAACCTTTGGGCGCATTGGGCCCGGCCTGCTGGGATGGTCTGAATTACTGACACAGAATGTTGAGTATGCCATTATTTATTCCATATTGACCGGACTCATTTTATATGATTTAAAAAACAAAAGAAAATTTCAGCCATACTTAATTGCTATTGCAGGATTTGTCATTCATCAAATCGTTTATCATTTGGTGTTCTTATAAGACCAGTTCGCTTACGGCTGAGTTATTTATAAAATTTAAAAACAATTAAAACAACATGAAAAAAAATCATTCATTTCTTAAAGCAAGCTGCTTTACTCTTTTTCTCTTTACTGCCTGTAATACTGCAGTAAAGCCCAACGAGACTTTAGGAAAAGAAAACAAACCAGCGTCAACCGAAGCGCCTGAGTATTTTAACCTGCGGCCAAAGCTTGAAAAGGAATACGGCTACACCCATGCCGTAAGAATTGGTGATGACCTTAAAATTTCCGGTGCAGTAAGTATGAACGATTCCGGAATGATAGTGGCACCAGGTAATATGGAGCAACAAATGAAAAATTGTTATGCCGACCTGCAAAAAATATTACAGCATTATGGTTACTCTGTTGATGATGTGGTAGCAGAAAATATTTATACCACCAACATGGCGGAGTTTATCAAAGTATCAGGCTTCCGCAATTCTATTTACAAAAAACAATTCCCAACAGGCACCTGGCTGGAAGTAAAAGGGCTGGCCGTAGCAGGACAGTTGATTGAGATTGATATGGAAGCACATAAAACGAAATAAAAAATAGCAACTGGTTACCATTTTAAATATTCAACCATGACAACACTTAAAAAAAGCAGAATACAATCCATCGACTAGCTTCGTGGTATCATCCTGGTCATTATGGCGCTGGATCACTGCCGTGATTATTTTCACAGTGCAGCACTGGTTGATGATCCGCTGAATCTCGCTACCACCAGTCCATTCCTGTACTTCACCCGGTGGATCACCCATTTTTGTGCGCCCATTTTTTTATTCCTGTCAGGCACTTCAGCCTGGTTGCAGAGCGGCAGAAAAACAAAAAAAGAACTCAGCCAGTTTTTAATTACCCGTGGGCTTTGGTTAATATTAGTTGATCTTATTATTATTACATTAGGTACTACAGGCGATATCTATTTCAGTTATTTTATTATTCAAACATTATGGGCTATCGGTATCAGTATGGCCATCCTTGGTATAATGATTTGGCTACCCTTTTATGTTATTTTAATAACAGGTCTGGTGATTGTATTAGGACATAATTCACTTGATTTTGCAGAAGCTAATCAGCAGGGCGATCTTCCATTTTGGTGGCACCTGTTGCACAAGCAGGGCGATTTTACTTTATGGCCCGGGCACCATTTATTTATATTTTATCCTTTTCTTTCCTGGACTGGGTTAATGATGCTGGGCTATTGTTTTGGTAAGGTTTTTACTGCTTATGAACCACCGCAGCGAAATAAAATTCTAATAGGAACCGGAGTAGGTTTACTGGTGTTTTTTGCATTACTGCGTTTCACAAATCTTTACGGCGACCCAGTAGATTGGTCCGGACAAAAAAATGCCTTGTACACTTTTTTATCTTTTATGAATGTACAAAAATATCCACCTTCGTTGTTGTATATGTGTGCCACCATTGGGCCTGCGCTTATCTTTCTTGGGTTGGTTAAAAATACCGGAAGCCGACTTGCAAAAATATTTATTATTTATGGCAGGGTACCCATGTTCTATTATATCATTCACTTTTATTTGTTGACCTGCATCAATATTATTCTATACCTGTCCCGTGGGCATACTCTTTCTGAAGGATTGAAAGGAGCACCAGGCATGCCCTGGAAATTTGTAGCACCCGGTGAGGGATATAGTCTGGCTGTTGCCTATATCATCTGGATATCTGTTGTAATTGCATTATATCCCCTGTGCAAATGGTATGATAAATACAAAAGCAGCCATCCTGAAAAAAAGTGGCTGAGCTATATATAAAAAATATATTGCTAAGGCAGCTGGCTAAAACTAAAATGGCCTGGCATTGAATTGTGGTTGATTGAGATTGATATGTAAGCACATAAAGCGAATAAAAATGACTGACGAAAACGAAGGACTAAAAAGAGAATTGGGCATTGCAGATGTGGCTATTAATGTAATCAACATCGCCATTGCCAGTGGTATCTTTTTATTACCTGCATTGATAGCGGGCATTTTAGGCAATGCCAGTATTATAGCTTATGCAGTTTGTGGTTTTATGTTTTTGCTGGTTGCTTTATGTTATGCAGAAGTAAGCAGCCGTATCACTACATCGGGTGGTATGTATGCCTATATCGAAAAAGCATTTGGGCCGTTCTGGGGCTTTTTAGCCAACACACTTTTTTGGTTTGGTACCGGGGCTTTTGTGGCCGCTGCTCTCATCAATGGTATTGCCGATATGCTATCCATTCCGTTTCCCATTCTTAACCAATATTTTTACCGGGGGCTTTTGTTTCTCCTCATTTTTATTGCGGTAGCTTATAGTAATATCATCGGTACAAAACAGGGGATGATTGTAATTAAGATCGTTACACTAATAAAAATTTTACCGCTTATTTTAATACTGGTAGCCGGGCTTGTACAACTTAACACAGCTAACCTTACATGGCAAGGATTCCCTTCTGTTGATAAATTAGGAACTGCGTCGCTCATTTTATTTTTTGCTTTTGCTGGTGGCGAAACTGCTTTAAACATCAGTGGCGAAATGAAAAATCCAAATCGCACCGCACCGCTTGGTTTAATACTGGGCGTAATTATTTTAGTAGTTTTTTATGCTTTGCTGCAATTGGTTTCTCAGAGTGCATTGGGTACAGAACTGGTTAATCAAAAAGCACCACTTGCTGCAGTTGCCGGAATATTGTTGGGTACCTGGGGCATTAAAGTTTTAATAGCTTGTGGTGTACTTGCTATTTTCGGAAGTTTTTATTCAACCATACTTGGGTTTCCGAGGGTGCTGTTTGCCGGAGCTAAAGATGGGCTGCTGCCTAAGTTTTTATCAACGGTGCATCCCAAATATGCTACACCACACCTGGCCATTATCAGCTTTTCGGCTATAGCTTTTGTTCTGGCAGTGTCCGGTGGTTTCAGGCAACTGATTGTTTTAGCTACAATTACTTTATTGATCACTTATGCAGGTGTGGTATTGGCTTTAATAAAATTCAGGTTAAAAGAAAATAAAACTTACCCTGCAGGTTTTAAGTTGCCCGGTGGTTTGCTTATTCCAATATTAACCTTAATGGTTCTTGGCTGGTTTCTTTTTCAATCAAAGTTAAATGAGCTTATTGCAGTAGGTATTTTTTTAGCGGTGCTTTCGGTAATTTATGCAGGAAAAATATTTTTCAGTAAAAAGTAAACTGTCAATTAATGTTCATTACAAAAGCATGCATGATTTATTTTAAACAATCTTTTCCATTTACAAACAATAAAACATAAGCAAAATGAAACAAGTTTCAATTTTTTTGGTGGCTATCATAATTGCGGCCTTATTTACTGTGGGTTGTAGTAACAATAATTCTACTCCAGCTGTCACCTTAAAAGATAAAGCTGCCAATTTTGACATAAATGCTATAAAAAAAATCATTCAGGAAAAAAATAGCCAGTTCACAAAAGCACATGTTAGCGGCGATCATGCAATTATTGATACTATGTTTACAGAAGATGCAAGATCATTTCCTCCCAATGCCGATGCGGTGGTTGGTCGTGCAGCTATTGCAACGCTTACAGCCGAATATATAAAATTTGGTGTAAAAGAATTCAGGGAAGAAACCACTGCAATATATGGTTATGCAGATTACCTGATTGATGAGGGCAATTATTTTATGCGCTATGGCAAAGACAGTACTATTGAAAATGGGAAATATATAAATGTATGGAAAAACACGGGTAACGATTGGAAAATATATTCCAATATATGGAACACAAGCATGCCTGTAATCCCAGTAAAATAAATAGTTGATTTAGATATTTAAAATTGTATTCACTGCAGAGTTATTATCAGCTCAATATTTAAAAATTGTTCTTTATTATTAATCTTAAAATAAACAAAATGAAAAAAACAATGCTCCTTATTGCTTACGCTTCATGCGTATTACTATTTGCCTCCTGCAAGGAAGCAGAAAAAAAAGAAACTGCCGCAGAAACCACTGTAGCTGAACCTGCAAAGCCTGATCTGGCACAGATTCGTTCCGAAATAGTGGCAATTGAAAATGCCTGGGCCGCTGCACAAAATGCCAAGGACAGCAAAACACTAATGGCTATGTACGCTGATGATGCAGTGAGTATGCCCGATGGCGAACCCATGCTTACAGGTAAAGCCGCTATACAAAAAAAGCAGGAAGCCGATTTTGCAAAACCTGCAAAATTTGCCAGCATTGCTTTTGAAACTATGGATGTTTATGCACAGGGAGATGTGGCAACCGAGGTTGGAAAAACGATGTATAAAGATGCCGCCGGTAAAACAATTGGCGGGGGAAAGTATATTGCTGTATTTGAAAAACGTGACGGCAAATATTTATGCATCCGGGAAATTTACAACCAGGATTCAAAATAAATAATAAGAAAAACAGGCGACTAAATATGTCGCCTGTTTTTTTCATTGCTGAGCTTCATCCTCTTCAACATGTGGAAATAACAATCATTTTAATTTTACATCATGCAAAAGAAATTTATCCTCATAATGGCTGCTGTATTTCTTGCCGGGTTTGTATTTGCCCAACCCGAACCTGAGTACGGCAACAACCCAAAAGCCGGTCACAATTTCAATACCCGTGGTTTCAATATGTATTACGAAATATACGGAACAGGTGCTCCACTGCTCATCATCCATGGCAACGGTGGCAGCATTAATAATTTCAGTAAACAGATCCCGTATTTCTCCAAAGAATACAAAGTAATTCTTGCAGATAGCAGGGCGCAGGGCAAATCAATTGATCCAGGCGATTCGTTGGATTACAACCTGATGGCGGATGATCTGAATGCCCTGCTCAACCATCTCAAACTGGATTCCTGCTATGTTATTGGATGGAGCGATGGTGGTATTAATGGTTTGCTGCTGGCAATCCGCCATCCGGAGAAAGTAAAAAAACTGGCGGTTACAGGTGCTAACTTATGGCCTGATACAACTGCTGTTGAGCCATCTGTATTTAACTGGCTGGCCAACCTGGTTGATTCGTTAAAAGGCGTACAAAAAACTCCCGAAGTAAAAAATCAATACAAATTATTAGAGATGATGACCAGGGAGCCAAATATTACACTTAAGCAATTGCATACCATCAAATGCCCCACGCTTGTTATTGGCGGCGATCATGATGCGTTGTTACCGCGGCATACCTTAATAATTGCAGAAAATATTCCAAAATCTTATTTATGGATCCTTCCTAACTCGGGCCATTCAACACCTGTTAATTACAGCAGGCAGTTTAACGAAACTATTAACGACTTTTTTAAAACGCCTTACCGGGTAATAGAAGGAATGGACAGGCTGAATTAATTTAACACTAAAACTATAAAAATGAAATCAGTAATCATTACAGGAACAAGTAAAGGTATAGGCCTGGAGACTGCACTGGCATTTGCAAGAGCAGGTTATAAAGTTTTTGCAACCATGCGTAACCCTGATAAGGCTGCTGACTTTAAGCAAAAAATAAAAGATGAATCTTTAAACATCAGTATTTCTGCAATGGATGTTGACTCGGATGAATCCGTAAAACAATGCATGGATGCTATCTTACAGGAGAATGGCTCTATTGATGTATTAGTTAATAATGCAGGTATTGAATGTCATGGCTCCATTGAAGAAATACCTATGGCAGATTTTAAAGCTGTAATGGAAACCAATTATTTTGGTGTACTCAGGTGTACAAAGGCTTTGCTTCCATTAATGCGTGAGCACAAAAACGGCTGTATCATCAATGTAACCAGCATTGCCGGTAAAATAGCCAACACGCCATTAGGTGCTTATGCTGCAAGTAAACATGCGTTGGAAGCTGTTACAGAATCCCTGGCGCAGGAAGTTAAGCCACACAATATAAGAGTAGCCATGGTGCAACCCGGCATCATCAATACCCAAATGGCCAATGATATCGGCACAGGCAAAGATTCAATTTACCCACAATCAAAACGTTTTGCCGGACTTTTTGCAGCTTCTCTTAAAACACCAACGCATCCTTCTATGGTTGCAGAAAAGATCCTGGAAATAGCAGAAAGTAACAGTTGGCAATTGCGGTACCCGGTAGGCCCTGATGCATTACCATTTCTGCAATGGCGGGCATCTATGACAGATGAAGAATACGTGGACTGGAATGCAGCTACTGATGAGGATTGGTACAACGCTGTACAAAATACTTTTGGATTAAATGCAAGGCAGGTTAATGCTGATTAAAAATAATTGCCACTAAAAATGTAAACCCAACAAAATGAAACTAAAATTAGTTCTCCTCAGCCTTCTTTTTACCCAGCAGCTTTTTGCTCAATCCTATAAAAAACAACATCGAAAAGCCATTGTTGTGGATACACACAATGATATCCTGATGCAGGCTGCTGACAAGGGAATAGTATTTGACCAGGACCTTACCGGTAAAACACATAGTGATCTTGCCCGCTGGAAAAAAGGCGGGCTGGATGTACAGATCTTTTCAGTGTATTACGATGGAGCGCTGAAAAATGCTTATGCCTATGCCAACAGGGAAATGGATAGTCTTGATGCTGTAGTGGCACGCAACCCGGATAAGATCGTAAAAGTTGCCAACTATGCCGAACTGTTGAATGCAGTAAAGCAGCATAAGATCGCTGCTATGTTTGGCGTGGAAGGCGGCCACATGATAGAAGATGATCTTACTAAATTAGAAACATTATATAAACGTGGTACAAGGTATTTAACCTTGACACATAATGTAGCGCCGTCGTGGGCTACCAGTGCTGCAGACGAAACCAGCCCCAATCCTGTAATTGGAAAGGGACTAAATTCCGAAGGCAAGAAAGGCCTTACAAAATTTGGTATGCAGGTAGTGCAAAAAATGAATCAATTAGGAATGATGATTGATGTTAGTCATCTTGGCGACCAGAGTTTTTGGGATGTAATTAAAATAACTACAAAACCTATTATTGCTTCACACAGTTCGGTATATAGCCTGGTGGCAAGCCGCCGGAATTTAAAGGATGACCAGATAAGAGCTATTGCAAAAAATGGAGGAGTGATACAGATAAATTTTAACCCCGGTTTTATCGACAGTAGCTTTCATAGGAAAGAAGAGGTTTTTTTTAAAATGCATAAAGCAGAAAGTGATTCTCTTTTAAAAAGCGGTATGGATGAATGGTACATGATGACTTTACTGTATAAAAAATATACAGCAGAAGCAGAGCCAATGCGGCCGCCATTATCTATGCTTATTGATCATATTGATTACATCGTAAAATTGGTTGGAGTTGATTACGTAGGCCTCGGCTCCGACTTTGATGGTATAAACCTTACACCGCAGCAATTAGATGATGTTACATCTTATCCATTAATTACAAAAGCATTGGTTGAAAAAGGGTACAGCAAAAAGGATATTAATAAAATCCTGGGAGGAAATTTATTAAGGGTATTAAAAGCCAATGAAGCAAAATAATGAATGCGTTTTTATAATTACTTAAACCGAAACTAACATAATATGGCAAATGAAAATACCGATGAAGGATTAAAACGGGTAGTAGGTGTTTCCGGCCTTGCACTTTCTATTGTGAATGGAGTAATTGGCTCAGGCATATTTGTGCTGCCCGCCATTGTTGGTATTGCCATGGGTGCCTTTGGTGTTTTCGGGTATATAGCCTGCAGTATTATACTGGCTGCCATTATGCTTTGCTATGCCGAAATTGGAAGCCGGGTTACAACCAGCGGTGGGTCTTATGCATATGTAGAAGCGGCTTTCGGTAATTTTTTCGGATTTGTAATTAACTGGTTGTTCACTTTTGGATGGGGCATTTTGGGTAGTGCTGCCGTAATGAATATTCTTGCTGATTCATTGGCTATACTATTTCCTGGTTTTGCAAATCCACTTATTCGTGGGTTTTTGTTTTTTGTATTAATTGGTTTTATGGTGCTCATTAATATACTGGGTACAAAGCAAGGTATTGGTTTGGTAAAGCTGATTACCGTTATAAAATTATTGCCGCTGCTGGCTATTATCATCTTTGGTTTTAGCCAGGTAAAAACCGGCAACCTGCATTGGGAGCATGCGCCATCACTAAAAACATTTGGCGATACGGCCCTTATTTTATTTTATGCTTTTGCGGGCTTTGAAACATCACTTGGTGTGAGCGGCGAATTTAAAAACCCTAAACGTACAGTGCCACTGGGTATTTGCGTGGGCGGCATTGTAGTGCTGATTGTTTACATGCTTCTACAAATCGTAACACAGGGTGTGCTAGGTGCTGAAATGGCAACGTTTAAAGATGCACCACTGGCAGCGGTGGCCGAAAAAATTGTAGGGCCGGTTGGTGCAACTATCCTGTTAATTACAGCTGCTGTTTCCTGCTTTGGAAGTGTAAGCGCTGATGTGATGGCTACACCACGTACATTATTTGCTGCTGCAAATGATGGCTTATTCCCAAAGTTCCTCAGCAAAGTTCATCCAAAATTTGCAACGCCTTATTTGGCTGTATTAACTTATGGCACACTTATTTTTATTGTTTCTATCTCCGGTGGATTTAAACAGTTGGCCATTTTGGCAAGTGCCGCCATACTGCTTGTTTACCTTGCTGTTATTTTAGCCACCATTAAATTAAGAATGAAGAAGCAGGATGCCGGTGAAAAAACTTTCAGAATACCCGGCGGCCTTGTCTTTCCTTTTATTGGCATTGCAGCTATAATATGGTTACTTACCAGTTTAAGCAAATGGGAAATTCTTTCCACCATTATTTTTATTGCAATAGTTTGTATTATCTATTTAATAATGAAGAAATTTCAAAATAAAAAACCAGTTGAAACTACTCTGGAAACAATATTATAAACCGAAGATGTAACAATTAATAAAATAATAAAACAGCATGAGTAAAAAAATAACACTATTGGTTTTAATCACAGCTTGCTGCTGGCTCCACGCCAAAGCACAGGTACCGGCAAGAGAGGAACCATTTCATAAAAAAAAGGTAGAAAATAAATATTTCAGGCTGCTTGATGTATGGATCAAACCTGGTGATACCAGCTTGTTTCATATCCATGCTACCCCATCCCTGTTTCTACAGTTTACCAGCACGTACGTATGCGTACAGGAAAAAGGAAAAGCCTGGGCAAAAAATAAAAACCAGGAAGGTAACGCTTCTTACAGGTCCTTCATCAATGATACTTTGGTACACCGTGTGAGCAATTGCGATACTGTTCCATTTCATGTTACCGACATTGAATTGCTTGCAGCTTATAAACCAAACAACCTCATTAAACCGCTGGCCCTACCGGTACTGTTTGATAATGAAAAAGCCATTGCCTATAGAATTACAGCATCCTCACTTAACAACACATTCACGGGGCGTGGGCCAATGGTGGCAGAACTGGTTGCAGGTGATCAGATTATCTGTTATGATACAATCAATAGAAAATCAAGCAAAATAAAAACGGGAAAGTATCTGTATATAGAACCGGGTTCGTCCTTTTATTTTTCATCAGATGGCAATAAAGAAATAAACCTGGTACTCTTTGAGATTAAATAGTTTTTAAAAAAGCATTAATAAAATAAACAACATGAAAAAAATATCAAACTTCCTGCTTGCCATTTTATTTTCCGGATTCCTACAGGCGCAGGAAAATTCCGGGTTGAATCTTTCCATCAATCATATTGCCCTTTCGGTTAAAAACGCAGACCGCTCCGCAGAATTTTATAAAACAGTAATGCTGCTGCCCGAGATAACCAATCGTACCAAAATAGAAGGCATTAGGTGGGTGGCACTGGCAGATGGCAGGGAACTGCACCTCATCTCCATCTTAAAAGAACCTGTAACAATTAATAAAGCAGTTCACCTTGGCCTTACCAGTAATGATTTTGATGGGGTCTTGAAAAGGTTAACTGATTTGAAGATTCCCTATTCCGATTGGCCGGGAAAACCAAATACATTTACCAACAGGGCCGATGGGGTAAAGCAATTGTACTTCCAGGATTCTGATGGATATTGGATAGAGGTAAACAGTGTTAATGACAAAACAATTGTTGTTGAACAAACCAAAAATGAAGTTTGGCAGATGGAAGAGAACTACTGGAAATATGTAAAAGCAAATGACCTGAAATCCTATCTCAGTTTATGGGATGAACAATTTATTGGATATCCGGGTAATAACATCATAACAGGTAAAGATCATATTACTGACTGGATCGTATTGATGTATAAAGAGAATTCCGGCAAATACAGTTATGTGCTGGATAAGAAAGCGGTGAATGTTTTGGCGATATCGTGATTGCCATGTATGATGTTACGCATACCTGGACGAATGAGAAAAATGAATCGGTGCAAAAACCAATCGCCAAAATAATTCATACCTGGAAAAAGACTGACAAAGGCTGGCTAATCATTGGTGGTATGGGTGCAAATAAATAACCTGTAATCAGCAAATAGAAAATGAGCGACGAAAAAGACATACTGGTAGCAGCCATCACTCAACTAAAAATTGGGAAAGCTTTTGCCTGATTAAAAATGATGCATTGGCTTCTTCCTTCATTGCTGGAGACTTTGAAGAGTGGCTAACCCCAGGCGGGAACTAATGTTAAGAAAATTAAATCATTACCGACCATGAATTTAAAAGTAATTATTTTGATTGCGGTATTTTTTGCTACATCTGCAAGTTGCATGGCGCAGGTTACTGCTAAAGTCTATTCGCAAAACAACGAAGCAAACACATGCTACACCAAAGCACTTGATTATATAAAAATCGGCAATCCAAGAAATGGCGGTTCGATTGATAGCTTGTTAATAGCAGTTAAATGGTTGGAGAAAGCTGTAAATACAGACCCACGTTTTGTAACAGCTTACATTGAGCTTTGCAAAACCTACTGGATGTTTGATTTCTCCTACCCCAACTTCCCTAACTATAACAGCAGTGCCGTTGTTATTTTGCCGAAGGCAAAAGATGCCATTTATAAAGCATTGCAAATAGACAGCACTTCTTCAGAGGCCTTCTCACAATTGGCCAGAATGAATAAAAATTATG
>NZ_JANPCM010000599.1:0-4063 GCF_031430955.1 Ferruginibacter sp. | reverse complement strand
ATCGGTACCTGCATATTTATCTGAAAGATATATCACTTCTGCGATGCCCGATTGAATAATGGCTTTAGTACATTCATTACAGGGAAATAATGCAGTGTAAATTTTACAACCATGTAAATCCATACCAATATTATTTAAAATGGCATTTAATTCTGCATGGCAGATGTAGGGATATTTTGTTTGCAGAAAATCACCCTGCTTTTCCCATGGAAATTCGTCATCAGCACAACCTGCGGGAAGGCCATTATAACCGGCGCCAACAATTTTATTTTTATCATTTACAATACATGCACCAACTTGTGTGCTTGGGTCTTTACTGCGTTGTGCACTCAGTAATGCAACTCCCATAAAATATTCATCCCAGCTAATATAGTTTTTTCTTTTTTTTATTGCACCCATACCGGTTTATTTAAAATAGTGTAACCTCTGCTACGAATGTAGGCCATTTAATTTTTTTTGCAAGGCAATTTTTTTGATAGAGAAAAAAATGAAGTTATATTGCCATCAGCAGTAGCTTTGTATTATTAATTAATTTTTTAATAATTATGTTTTCCTCAACAATTAATTTTCAGCCTTTACTAAAAAACGAATTGGTTACAGCAATACCACTTACGCCTTCCGATTTTGAAATTTTATACAGTCCTGCTTCCGATCCATTGATATGGCAGCAGCACCCCAATAAAAACCGGTACCAACTGCCGGAGTTTGAAAATTATTTTAAAGGTGCCATTGACTCAGGCGGAGCTTTTTTAGTAAGTGATACCCAAACAAATGAAGTTATAGGCAGCAGCCGATACAGTGATTATGATGCCGAAAAAAATATAGTTTCAATTGGCTACACTTTTTTTGTATGCAGCCATTGGGGTAAAGGATATAATTATGCACTAAAAAAATTAATGCTCGATCATATTTTTCAGTTTGTTGATACCGTTACATTTTATATTGGAGCGGTCAATAAACGTTCGCAAATTTCCTTAGAAAGACTAGGTGCAATAAAAACAGGCGAAACAGAAATGGCTTATTACGGAGAAGCCGCCAAGCTGGATTATATTTATACTATTGCAAAAGAGCATTGGCGTGAGTTGCGTGAAACATTAGCAGTTTAATGTATAAAGATTACAGCAGGATATTTTTTATAAAAGTAAGTTGCAAAAAAATATAATTTCACAGTATAATTTATATGTATGAAAAAAATTTTCTTACTGATTATTTTTTCTCTTTTTACAATTATTGGTTTTTCACAATCCCTGAGTCAGGTTACTGTATCAGGTGCAACATCACTCTCTTCATTTAGTTTTCTTACCGATCAGCAAGCAATAATTAGAATAACGCCGGATGGAAGGGTGCTGGAATGGGGAGTTGAGATGCAACCGGGCCGTATTGGCTATTACCAGGGAAAACTTGATCCGTATATGGGCAGGGTTGATTATTACAGCCTGGATGCTGATGAAGCATTACGGGGCAAAGTAAAAAGTATTGGCTCCTGCAACATTACTTATTTTACATCATCTATGCCCGAAGCACAAAGAGGAAAAGTAAAAACAATTGGTGCTGTTGCTCTGGATTATTATATGGATTATGATAATGAAAGTTATAAAGGCAAATTAAAATCTGCAGGTTATCTTTCTATTGGGTATTATGCTTCTTACGATAATGAATATTACAGGGGAAAACTAAAATCCGTTGGTAACACATCCCTTACCTATTATTCTATCGCTGATGATAAACTTAACAAAGGAAAAATAAAAAGTATCGGTACAACTTTATACAGCTGGTATAATGAATTTGACCGAAAAGAATACCAGGGTGCAATGAAATCGGGAGCTGCGATACAAAAAGTAAATGGTGTTACTTATAATATTTATTAATTGGTATCAATAAAATAAATCGTCGTTTTATTGCATAGTATATAAATTAAAGAATTAACCTGCATACAATCGAATTTAACGGTAAGAGAATGCTATTCTTACTCTTTTCAATTTCTTATTTCTTTCTATATTAAATCTGATGGGGTTAAATGAACGTATCTATCCGTAACAATTTATAATGATGCGTTATGTAATTTTAATCTTACTAATTTGTACCAGCTTACCTGCATTAGCACAGGATGATTCTGCCCGGGTAAATTTTGGGTTAAAATTATACACCGGGCAAACGGTAGTACATACACAATCGGTAAAAAATATTGCAGATGCCAACCCATTTGGTTTTGAGCTGGAATGGGCAAAGCAGCAAACTAATTTTGCTTCTTATAATATCAGCAGTGCTTATATAAAAACCGGTTGGGCTTTAAGTTATTTTAATTACGATCTGCCACTTTTAGGGCATGCCGTTATTGCCTCACGGTTTATTGAGCCGCAATACCGAATTTTTAAAAAAATACAATTTGGGGTAAGGGCATCGGCTGGTGTTGCATACCTCAGCAACCCTAATGACGCAGAAAAAAATCCTGCTAACAATAATTATGCTTTACACATAAACCCGTATTTACATTTAGGTACCAGTTTAAATTTTCAATTATCAAAACATTTAAGTGCCGGTTTGCAAACTAATTTTCACCATATCTCCAATGGAAACATACAACAACCTAATAAAGGTATTAACTGGGTAACGGCTGCAGTAAGCATGCATTATTATCCGGGTAATAATACTTTGCCTAAATATAAACGGGTACATAATAAATTTTGGAAAGATAAAAAAGCAAATGTGCAGGTGGGTATTTTTTATGTGCCTTACCAGGGCTATTTTGAAAAATGGATGGCGCAACGAAAATATGCTTTGGGCGCATTTGCAAAAATTACAAAACAAATTGGTGGTGCAAGTGCTGTTACTGCCGGTACTGAATTTTACTATAATAATTTTAAACAGGATGATAATGTAAAAAAAGTTACATCCGGAGTTGTAGCCGGCATACACGGCGGGCATGTTTTTCTTTTAGGTAAAGTATATTTTAGTCAGCAAATAGGATTTGCATTTTATAATAAAATTTATTTTCTCCCGAATTTTTATCATCGCTGGGGGTTGGATTATAATATCAACAATCGCTTTACCATTGGCGCTAACTTAAAAGCCAACAGCGATAATGCAGATTTTTTTGATGTAAGGCTGGGAATAAACTTGTAAATAAAGCTTCTTTACTTAGTAAAAATACTTTTTACAATAATTGTCATTAAGGTCTTCTTCATTGGCGTAATTTTTGTGACTGTGCAGGTGTTTAAATTCCATCCTCATGAAAAATATACTACGCTCAGCCGTTTTCTTTTCTCCTTTATTTATTGGTATTTTATTATTTGCATCATGCACCAAAAATAAAATTGAAGAAAAAATAATAACCCCACCAGATGGCGGCACAACATGTACCGCTACAAAAGCAGCAGCTGAAAATATCCAAATTTTTCCGGCAGATAATCCATGGAATAAAGATATTTCTGCTTCAGCCATTGATCCTTACAATACACAAATTATTGCCGGTATTTCAACACCAGTAATTAAGGCAGATTTTGGAAGTGGCTTATGGCAGGGTACACCAATTGGTATTCCCTATATTGTTGTATGCGGCAATCAGCCAAAAATACCTATAAACTTTACCGACTATGGCGATGAAAGCGACCCCGGCCCTTATCCTATCCCGTTATCAGCGCCAATTGAAGGTAATGGCAGCGGCGATGCACACGTAATTGCAGTTGATGTAGAAAATAAAATCATTTGTCGCGATAGATCGCACCTAGCTAGTAGTCTATGAAGCCCACAGAATAATAGAAGTAAATTAAGATTCTAGTGTCATGCTGAACTTCAGGAAGTAGGAGTTCACCTTTGCTGAGCCCAGATTCATGGTGGTTCCACATCGTCAGGAAGTAGTGTTCACCTTTGTTCAGCCCAGATTCATGGTGGTACGCATCGTCGACTATTTCGACGAACAACTGCTGCCGAAGGCGTGGTCACTGACCTACAGCAGGAATACTATGACGAGATAGAAAGTACCCAGCGTACAGTTCAGAACAGTTGCTGTTGTCACGGGTCTCCAGGAAAAAAGTGGATCTATTGTAATTCTCCAAAACTAAAA
>NZ_JANPCM010000598.1:0-12559 GCF_031430955.1 Ferruginibacter sp. | reverse complement strand
ATAAAAAGTTTAATAAATAATAATTTACTGCGTTGTAGTTTTTTGGAGAATATTGGATAGGAATTTAAAAAATATTTTACTTACAGCACTGTTATGCCGGCATCTTTATAAGGCTGCAGCATAGGATGGTCGTGAGGTAATTCTGTAATTAAAATATCAATCTTTTCTAAATCGCAAACATGTATGGGTTGTATGGTATTTATTTTTTCGGATATGGTTAGGCAAACAGTTTTTTGCGATGCCGTGATCATAGCCTGTTTTAAATGCACTACATCCCAATCATTGTCGGTAATGCCATGCTGCAGATCAATAGAGTTAATGCCGAGAAAACAAAGGTCGGGCTTCAAACTTTTTATTCTTGTAAGTGCGTCGGCACCCAACGTTATTTTAGAATTTTTTGACAGTTTATCTCCAATAACAATTACTTCAATATTGGGGTGGTGCATATATTCAACAATTGCCGGTATGCTGCCCGAAATAAAAGTAGCAGATAAAGAAACAGGTAAAGAACGGGCTAGCTCAATAATTGTAGTGCCGCCGCCGGTTAAAACAAACATGCCATTTTTGATGAGCTTAACTGCTTTATCAGCAATTATCTTTTTATTATCCTGGGCATAAACTTTTTTAGGAGAATAGGTGATGTCGTTAAAAGCATGCGATAATGCACCGCCATGTACTTTAATTAATTTACCCTCTTCGGATAGTTCCTGTAAATCCCTGCGGATGGTATCTTCCGATACATCTATTTCTGTACTTAAACTTGCAGAAAGTACTTTATTATGTAGATTAACCTGGTGTACAATGTACGCCTGTCTTTCTTTTTTTAGCATTAGTTTTAGTAATTACGACACTAAAGTAAAGAAAAATATTGCAGAAAACCGCAAAAAATCTTCAATATTATTAACAATGTGTGCAAAAACCTGCAAGTGGATAAATTACGAACCTGCCGACAGGCAGGGTTGAAATTTTGGATTTAAGCATGAAGGCTTTCTAAGTATCAGAACTGTCTCTAAGCTTAAACAAATCTGAAATCGGCAATCTCAAATCTAAAATTGCTACTGCGTTTTTACTTTGTTTTTATCTTTAAATATTTGCTGCAGTTTAGCATCTTTTTTAGAAAGCCTGGGTTGTGGCACAACATTAATATTATTTAATGCAGTTAAACTGTCGGTTGGTTTGGTGTTATCATTTTCTTCATCATCTTCGGAGGTATAATAATCTCCAAAAAGATTGCATAGGATTTTTGCATGATAAATGTTACGGGTAAATTTATTGCCAATAACAATTATGGTAGCATTTTCTTTTAATAACCTTATAAAAGTTGCATTGCTGCCATGCCACCAGCCATTGTGAAAAATCATTTTCTTTCCATCGGGATAAATGTTCATACGCCAGCCGAGGCCGTAATTTTTAATACCGGGCTTTTCGTTGCTGTAAGGTGTATATGCCTGTGCTAAAGTTTCGGCAGTAAATATTTTATTGCTTGATAATGCCCTGTCCCAAATTAACAGATCCTGTGGAGTGGTATAAATATTTTTATCGCCATACACAGCATCTAAATAATTTAAGGGGATTAATCTTCCCCTCCAGTCGTAACTTAAATTTACTTTTACCGAATCGGTACCGGTGTACACAAAACTGTTTTTCATTTGTAAGGGTGTGAAAAATGTTTGCTGTAAAAACGCATCAAATTTTTTGCCGCTTACATTTTCTATTAACAGCGCCAGCAATGCATAATTGGTATTGCAGTAAGTAAAATGTTTATCAGGGGATGCAATATTTGGCAGTAAGCCTTTTTTTGTTATTAAATAATTCAGTACATCTTCGTTGGTAGCGGTTTTTTTTTCGTCCCACCCAAGCGTTTCCATAAAGTATAAATAGTTGGGCAATCCGCTGCGGTGGTTTAATAAAGAACGAATGGTAACACCGGGATAATTAAATGTTGTAAGGTATTTACTCAGTTCATCGTCAATATTTAATTTACCATCCTGCCATAATTTTAAAACAGCCATGGCTGTAAATGTTTTGCTTACAGATGCAATTTGTAATGGGGTACTGTCTGTAATAAAATCGTTGCCGGGTAGATGGCCGGTGCCGTTATATTTTTCAAAAACTATATTGCCGTTTTTTGCTACTATAATGCCGCCATTAAAACCTCTGAGTAATAATGCAGAGTCGTACCAATGCTGGCAGGCTTTATTCAGCCGCTCGTATTCTGCTTTAGTAAGTGGTAATGGTTTTGGTAATTCTATTATATTGGTATTAGAGTTTTTTTGAGCAGTTGCAGCATTTTTTTTTGTGGTTGACTGACAGGAAATAATGCAGGTAACTGCAATTATTAATAATGGAAAATAAGTAAAGGAACGGAGGTTTATTTTATAGCCGGGTCTGGTGACTAAGGCTAAAAATGTACAAGAGTTCCGAATTAACCGGAGGTTGCCATGCGACGCAAGAATGCGACACAAGCGATAAAAAATTGGTATCATAAAAGTATTAAGACTTAGATAAGATATATTTGCACAAATTACGTAGTAATATCATGCCAGAAAAAAAAATAACAAGTTATCCGAAAGAAAAAATTAATATTCTTTTTTTAGAAAATATCAGCGATGTGGCCGTAAAATATTTTAATGCCGCAGGCTATGCCACTGTTAAAAAAATAAATGGCGCATTATCAGAGGAAGAATTAATTGCGGCAGTAAAAAATGTGCATTTGCTCGGCATTAGAAGTAAAACGCAAATAACTAAGAAAGTTTTAGATGCTGCCGAAAAATTGCAGGCCATTGGCTGCTTTTGCATAGGCACCAACCAGGTGGATTTAAAAGAAGCTACTAAAAAAGGTGTGACAGTTTTTAATGCACCCTACAGCAATACCAGGAGTGTGGCAGAATTAGTAATTGGTGCATCAATAATGCTGATAAGAAAAATTGTAGATAAA
Source organism: Ferruginibacter sp. (assembly GCF_031430955.1). GTDB lineage: Bacteria > Bacteroidota > Bacteroidia > Chitinophagales > Chitinophagaceae > Ferruginibacter. The sequence goes on along the minus strand of NZ_JANPCM010000598.1, from coordinate 9,621 downwards.
AATAAAGCTGCCCACGAAGGCATTTGGAATAAAGATGCCAGCGGCAGTTACGAATTGCGTGGCAAAACTTTAGGCATTATTGGGTATGGAAATATAGGCAGCCAGTTAAGTGTACTGGCAGAAGGGCTTGGGATGAAAGTTATTTTTTATGATGTGGAAACTAAATTACCATTGGGTAATGCAGAAGACAGAAAATCTTTAAAAGAATTGGTAAGCCATGCCGATATTATTACACTGCATGTACCCGAGCTGGAGAGTACCAAAAATTTAATCAACAAAAACAATTTAAAATATTTTAAAAAAGGCAGCATATTAATAAACTACGCAAGGGGAGAAGTGGTTGATTTGGATGCGCTGGCTAAATTTATAAAAGAAGGACATATTGGTGGCGCAGCAATTGATGTTTACCCATGGGAACCAGAAAAAAATGGCGACAAATTTACTACACCATTGCAGGGATTAAGTAATGTGTTGCTTACACCGCATATTGGTGGCAGCACACAGGAAGCCCAACAGAATATTGGCGATGATGTAAGCAATAAATTATTTAATTATTTAGAGAAAGGAATTACGTACGGTTCTCATACCGTGCCTGCACTTAGCTTGCCACCACAGGAAGGCACACACCGTATTTTACATATTCATAATAATGTGCCGGGAGTATTATCCGAAATAAATACGCAACTGAGCAAACATAAAATAAATATTTTAGGCCAGTATTTAAAAACTAACGAGACTATTGGATATGTTGTTTTGGATGTTGATAAAGGGTTAAGCAAAAATGCGGTGGAGTTATTGCGTAAAGTAAAGGGGACTGTAAAGGTGAGGGTGTTGTATTAAGAAGTCCCTACGTTCTAAAGGTGGAGCATTGCATTTGGTGTATTGAAAACAGATGACTTTCTGCTGCAAGTACAAGAATAGGTTGTTCCCACGTTTATACACAAATAAATATTTTATATTTTCAAAATTTATTGAAAATAGCATATCTTTGTGCTATAAAAATAATAAAATGAAACTCATTATAATTGGGGGTGGCTTTGGCGGATTAAGGCTGGCACGTAACCTTAGTAACAAACCCGGTTTTGAAATTACACTAATAGATAAATTTAATTTTCACCAGTTTCAGCCTTTATTTTACCAGGTGGCTACTGCCGGGCTGGACGCCAGCAATATTTCTTTTCCGTTGCGTAAAGTTTTTCATAATAGTAAAAATGTGCGCTTTAGAATGGCAGAAGTACAGCAAATTATTACTGATAAAAATAAAGTTGTAACCACCATTGGAGAATTTGATTATGATGCATTGGTGATTGCCACGGGTGCCGATACCAATTTTTTTGGTAATAAAAATTTAACGGATAATGCGCTGCCTATGAAAAGCACTTTGGAAGCATTACAACTCCGCTATAAACTATTGCAGAATTTTGAAACAGCAATTAATACCAATGATGAAAAACTTATTGAACAGTTAATGAATATTGTTATTGTTGGCGGCGGCCCAACAGGAGTAGAGCTTAGCGGTGCCATTGCCGACATGAAAAAATATGTGCTGCCAAAAGATTATCCCGAACTGGATTTTACAAAGATGAAAATTTTTTTACTGGAAGGCGGTAATAAAACATTGGCAACAATGAGCGAAAAAAGCAGTGCAGATTCAAGAAAATATTTAGAGAAATTAGGCGTAACAGTTTTAACCAACAGCCTGCTAAAAGATTATGATGGAGAAAAAATTACATTACAGGATGGAAAAACTATTGATACCAAATTAGTGATTTGGGCAGCTGGGATAAAAGGCAATATTCCTGAAGGGGTTGATAAAAATTTAATTGCTAAAGGCAACCGTATAAAAATTGACCGTCAATGCAAAGTATCCGGCAGTAATAATATTTTTGCAATTGGAGATGTGGCGTATATGGAGGAACCTGCATGGCCTAACGGGCACCCGCAGGTAGCACCGGTGGCAACACAGATGGCAGATGTGATTGCAAATAATTTACGCAGTATTGAAATGAAGAGCAGCAAAAAAGCATTGGAAGAATTTGTGTACCACGATAAAGGCAGCATGGCAACTGTGGGCAGAAATTTAGCTGTGGTTGATATGCCCAAACCCAAATTGCATTTTAAAGGTTTTTTTGCGTGGATGATTTGGATGGGCCTGCACCTGATGCTGATACTGGGAGTGAAAAATCGTTTTTTTGTTTTTATAAACTGGCTCTATAATTATTTTACTTACGATCAAAATTTGCGATTGATATTTAAAGAAGTGAATAAAAAGAAAACAGATTGAACTATTACTTCCTTAATCTGTTTATAAAATATGCCTTCAACTTTTCTTACTGCCGAATGGAATAATTTAATAATGGCCAATTACATTATTGATCCTGCTGTTTTAAAACCATACCTGCCCAACAAAACCGAACTGGATTTTTATAAAGGCAATTGCTATGTAAGCTTAATTGGTTTTATGTTTGAAAAAACAAAACTGCTGGGAGTGAAAATTCCATTTCACAAAAATTTTGAAGAAGTAAACCTTCGTTTTTATGTGCGTTACAATGATAATGGCGAATGGAAACGCGGCGCTGTGTTTATAAAAGAAATTGTACCCAAACCTGCCATAAGTATTATTGCCAATAGTTTGTACAATGAAAAATATTGTACTATGCGGATGAAACATTTTTATACCCAAAACGAAAATGAAATACATTTAGGTTACCACTGGAAGTTTAAAAATAAATGGAATAAACTGGAAGCGACTGCAACAACTGAGGCCTTACCCATGCAACCTGGCAGCGAAGAAGAATTTATTGCAGAGCATTACTGGGGCTACTCCAAATACAATGCTCAAACTACTTTTGAATATGCTGTTCAACATCCATCCTGGAAGGTATATGCTGTAAAAAATTATTTAATTGATTGCGATTTTGCAAACTTATATAGTGAGCAGTTTTCTTTTTTGCAATATGTAAAACCAAATTCTGTTTTTATGGCCCAGGGTTCTCCTATTTCAATTTTAAAGAAGAGGAATTTGTAGTTTAGGGTTCATAAAACTATTTACCGCCTCTTATATTTTTTAAAAAGGTGAAAACACCTTTCTAAATTTTAAAAATTAAGTTCATTTTTGAGTATGTACTTAATACCCTACCTTCAATTAACACTAATTAAACCTAAAGCCTAAAGCCTAAATCATGAAAAGTAAAATTCTTTTTGCCGTAAGTATTTTATTGTTATCTACTTCTGCTTTTGCACAATACGATAAACCTGAAAAAGATAATGACGAAAGTGAAAAGCATTCCATGAATCTTTTTAAAGTAAATCTTACTTCAATTGTGTTGAAAAATTATTCTTTTCAGTACGAGAGAATATTAAACCGTAAGTTTTCTTTTGCTTTGGGTTTTAGAACAATGCCCAATGGTAAATTGCCATTACAAAGCATTATTGAAAAAATTGTTGGCGATGATGCAGAAGCAAAAGAGCAACTCGTAAATTTTAATTTAGGTAACACAGCTATTACGCCGGAGTTTAGGTTTTATGTGGGCAAAAAAGGTTATGGCCGTGGATTTTATTTAGCACCCTTTTATCGCAATGCCACCTACAAAGGCAGCGGTTTAAAATTTACTTATGAAAATACGGCAATGGTAAAAAATACTATTTCCATGGCCGGTGAATTAAAAGGCAATTCATTTGGATTAATGTTGGGGGCACAATATCATTTGGGTAAACACATCAGTCTGGATTTGTGGTTTCTTGGCCCACATTATGGCAATGGCAAAGGCGATTTTACAGGAAAATCTTCGCAACCGTTAACTCAGGTAGAGCAGGATGATTTAAAGCAGGAGTTGGAAAATTTTGATGTGCCGCTCACAACAAAAACGGTATCTGTTAATGCAAATGGTGCCAATGTAAAATTAGATGGGCCGTTTGGTGGTGTTAGATCCGGTATTTTAATTGCAGTAAGATTTTAAAAATGTTTTTGGTGTGTAGCCAAATGAAATTATTTTGAATTAGCAGCGGCTTAATATTCTAATTATATTGCTTTCATTTATTTTCAGCTTTATTAATAAGGGAGGTTTATAAACTATACATATTTGTAAATAATGGAATAAAGTAGCTTTTGTATCTTTAGGCCTTCAATTAATGCTATTGCAAACAACACATCAAAATCTCCACCTTCAAAAAATAATTACTGCAATTGCCATTCTTTTGTTTGTAATAAAAATTGTTGCCTGGTACCTTACTAATTCAGTAGCCATTTTAACCGATGCGTTAGAAAGTATAGTTAATGTTATTGCAGGATTGATAGGGGTGTACAGCCTTTATGTCTCAGCAAAGCCAAAAGATTACGATCATCCTTACGGGCATGGTAAGGCGGAATTTATTTCTGCTGCAGTTGAAGGAACCTTAATAACAGTAGCTGGCTTTATAATTATTTATGAAGCAATTATTAATTTGCTGAATCCGCATACCATACAAAAATTAGATTATGGTATTATGCTGGTTTCAATTACTGCACTAATTAATTATATTGCCGGTGCAGTTTGTATTAAAACCGGAACTAAAAATAATTCGCTGGCATTAATTGCAAGTGGTAAACATTTGCAATCAGATACCTGGAGCACATTGGGTATTATTGCAGGTTTATTACTGATATTATTTACAAAAATATCATGGATGGATAGCGCCGTGGCAATAATTTTTGCATTGATAATTATTTTTACGGGCTATAAAATTGTAAGAAGTTCTATTGCCGGCATAATGGATGAAGCCGATGAAGCTTTATTAAAAAAATTGGTAGCAACATTAAATACCCATCGAAAAGAAAACTGGATTGATCTGCATAATCTTCGTATAATTAAATATGGAGCAACAATACATTTAGATTGTCATCTTACTGTACCCTGGTATTTGAATGTGCATGAGGCACATAATGAAATTGATGCTTTATCAGCATTAGTTAAAGATGAATATGGAGAAGCTGTGGAGCTTTTTGTACACTCCGACGGTTGCCTTGATTACAGTTGTAATATTTGCCTGAAACAAAGTTGCCCAGTTCGTAAACATCAGTTTGAAAAAAAGATTGACTGGACAATAGCGAATATTTCAAATAACAACAAACATAAAGTAACTACATAAATAAAATAATAGCACAAAAAACTCCTTCTAAAATTCAGAAGGAGTTTTTTATTTGCAAAAATTATTTATTCTGCCGTAAAAATATTTTTAACTACTGTTGCATCTGTGGTAAATAATTTTAAATAATAAATACCTTTCGATATCGTTGGAGTAGTTTTATTAATTGTGTTCATGCCTTTCTGTATATTAACAGCTTCATTTAAAATAATTCTTCCCCCTTGGTCAAATATAATAAGATTAGCTTTTTGATTTTGTGTGCTGGCGATTTTAATTGTAATGTCTTTTTTGGCGGTAGCTAATTGGGCGGCTACAATATTTAATGATTGATTTGTTTTAGATAAAATAGAAACTGTGCTGCTGTATTCCTTACTGTTATCTTTATCAATCATTGCCAGCCTGTAATAATTAATTCCTGCCAGAGGAGCCGCATCAGTAAAGTAATAATTTATTTCGTTGGAGCTAAAACCGCTTGCAGCAACATTCCCAATAACTTCATAATCCTGTCCGTTACTGCTTCTCTCTATATTAAAATGACTGCTGTTTGATTCTGTGGACGTAGTCCATTGCAAAAGGTTATTTCCTTTATTTTCAGTAACTTTTATAGCAGTAAGTTTAACAGGTAAAGCACTGGTTACTTCTGCGTACCCCCTGTCTGGAGCAGTACCAAAATAAGGCAACCCTACGTAAACGCCAGCATCAATGAGTGGAGAAATAGTTTTTAAATGATAATCGCTAGTGGAAACAAATATCGGAAGCAGGTTTAAATTATTGCCAAGCGTATAATGTGTTGGTTGTGCATTTGCATACAAAGAGTTATTGCCGTTTCCATTATTATAAATATCGTTATAGCGGATATCTAAAGAATCCATAGGAATAGAACTGTTAGAAGTAATCCAGGCATTGGCAACATTCATCATAATGTTGTTTTTGATGTTTATATTTTTCTCATATCCAATTGCTAAGTTTCCCATTTCAATACCATAATTTATCCTGCTGCCCAATGCAGATACCATTGTATTATTAAACACATTAAAGTTGTTAACATAGTAATTATTTAATGGGGTGCCTTCGCTGGAGATAATTATAAAAGCACCATTATTGCCATCAATTCCAAACCTTCCAATATTAGATAATAAATTATTGCGAATGGTTATGTTGGTGACTGCATCACCAACCCTTGTGTTAAATAATAAACCTCCAGAAACATTGTTGAGTATATTATTTTCGATAATTGCCGTTTCTGTTCCGTACTCAAAAATAATTCCACTTTCATAATTATCATTTAAAATGGGTTGGCTAATTACATTATCATGTATCCATGCGCTATATGCATATGCTCCCTTTGTTTGTCTGTTCAAATCTATGGCACCCTGAATGGTATTGCCATAAATTTCTACTCCCTGTTCATCCGCCATTTCAATGGCAAAATCCCAGCCGCCATCACCGCCATAAGTACCATGAAATGGTATTTTTGTTAGGGTGTTATTATAAATTTTCATGCCTCTTGAAAAATTAAGCGCTTTAATAAGCCAGCCATTTTGCCCTAATGGACGCTGATTTTGTGTCATTACATTATCATGGATAAGCATGCCTTCTTGACCTATGGCCCATAATTGCCCCCTGCCAAAACCTCCAGAGTATTTGGCGCAATTGTTTACTATGTTATTGTAAAAAGAATTTCCGGTTGCATAAATACCCGGCTCATTACCATCAAAGCCCACCCTGCCTGCAAATAATACACCACTATCATCAAAATCAACAAAAGTGCAATTGTAAACTGATACGTTGGAACGGGCAAAAATTGTAATAGCCCATGATGTAGTATTTTGTCCATCAAACTTTAAATTACTTATGTGCTGGTTTCCTCTAGTCCCTTCGCTGCCACTACGGGCATTAATAATCTCTACCTGGTTAACATTTAAGGTAGATTTTATTATTGAAGTTATACCTTCACCTTCAATACTTACACCAACTTTCAAAAAAGATTGTTGTGTTTCAATATAGGTGCCTGCATTTACATGAATAATGTCACCAGCACCAGAAACTGTTGCGGTAGCTTTATACAATGTCTTCCAGGGATTAGCGGAAGTGCCGTTACCAGTTACATCATTACCTGTTGGGCTAATGTAAAAAATTGTTGCAAAACCTGAAAGTACAAAACAAAACAAAAAAGTGAATAGTGAGAAAAACGCAGGCATAATTCTCCTGACAGGGGATTGGATAGTTTTCATTTGGATTCTTTTTAGTTTTTAATTGGATATTGGTTAAAACTTTTTTTTGATCGCTCAATAAAAAGCCTGATGCAAACTTATACAACACTAAAATTGTAAAATGTAGTTTTTACTACTAAGCTTTTGTAGTAATACTTTTAATTGGTGGTGAAAATTTACTTAGCGTAGCAATTCACCTACAATTAAAATTGTTTTCACAATTTTTTAGTTGTGTTTACTTTACTGGTTGGGGATAAAAGAAGGGTAATTCTAAATCAATCAATGGAATGCTGTATTTTTTCAGCAAAGAACATTTTAAAAGATGCGTTTTAATTAAATTGATTTTGGGAATGCGGTGCTGTTATAAAATAATTGTATGCACCATGGATAAATATTATATTTCATAGGATTTATTTTTAAAACGGATTTGCTCATTATGTTGCAACAATAATACCAATCTTTTAATTTTCTAATTATTCTCAAATATTAATAGTTTCAATATAAAAAAATGTTTTTTTGTTTTTTAATTGCTGATTGATTTTAAAAATATTTTTACAATCAATCAGATTGCTATCTGCATCTTATTTTTAACGGGATAATTTTAAAATTATTTTTAAGGAAATAATTTTTACCGTATTAAAGTATTTTACGGTTAGTGAAAGTCTTTTATAAGCAAAAAATAAGAAAAATACGCAGTGCAATTACGGCAATTAATTTTTTATTTTACTACAAATGTAAAATAACGATGCTATATAAATTAATGCTCAAACAATTTTGCAACACCAAACGCAGCTGCTGCAGCCATTGCGCCTATTAAGGTAACTCTTAATGCACCCCACAAAGGATTAACACCGGTGATCTTACTTTTGAAAAACCCAAAAACAAAAAGGCATATCAAAGTGGCTACAACAGAAATTTTTAATGCCTCGGCTGAATTACTGATAAAAAAATAAGGGCTTAACGGAATGATGCCACCGGCTACATAAGACAAGCCAATGTTCAATGCACTCTTTGTTGCCCTTTTGGGATCTGGTTTTTCCAAACCTAATTCGTACTTCATCATAAAATCTACCCAGCGGTCTTTATCCTGAGAAATTTCTTCAGTAGCCTGTTGTTGTAATTGCGGACTTAAACCAATGTTGGCAAAAAATTCTTTTGTCTCTTCAATTTCACGATGCCGTAAATTTTCCACTTCATCATATTCTCTTCTTTTTTCACTTTTATAATGATCCTGTTCTGTTTTACCAGCCAGGTAACCGCCAAGGCCCATGGCAATACTGCCTGCACATATCTCGGCTATGCCTGCAATAACTATTATACCGCTGCTGGTAACAACACCACTTAAACCTGCAGCTAAAGCAAAAGGAACAGTAAGCCCATCGCTCATGCCTATTACAATATCCGATAAAGCCTGAGAACTTTTTAAGTGCGTTTCTTTGTGGTCGTGATGCAAGTGTGTATCCATGTAATTTTTTTGAGAAACAATTATTTTGTTGAAGGGTTTAATTTATTTTCTTTTAATATTTTATAAAACAATTCTTCATTACCAACAGCTTTCATTTTTTTAAAATATATGGATATATTATTTTCTGCATCTACACGGTAAGGCGAATTAATTTCAACATAAGCATTGTAAGCCTTGCACATATTCTCCAGTGCTTTTTCTACATCACCTTTAAGTTCATACATTCTACCGGCACCGTAATATGCTTCCGGGTCATCAGGATAAATTTTATAAAGATTTTTGTAGGCCTCTAATGCCTTATCATAATCTTTTTTATATTCATACACAACAGGTATATTTTGCAAGGGCAATTTTCCTTTAGGGTCTAGTTGTAAAGATTTTGTATATGCTTCCAACGCACCATCCAAATCGCCTAATTTTCTTCTGCATACACCAATATTATCCCACGCAAAAGCAAATTTTTCATCCTGCTTTACTGCTTTTTCAAACCAGGGCAATGCGTCTTTAAAATTTTCTGTGCTAAATTCATTAATACCTTTGTCATAAAATTTAAGTGCTTTTTCATCTTTTGAATTGGAAAATTCAGATTCTTTATTATCTGATTTAACTGCTTTATTCAAAGACGTACAACTGTCTTTTAGCCATCTTTCCATTTCAAAATAATAGCGCTGATACTCCTGCGAATTTTTATTTGTATTTAAAATGATATTTTTATTTTTTGCATCACCTTTCATTGATTGATAAAGTTTAATAGCAAGTTGGTAAGCAGTTACCTCTTTATCAACGCAGGTAAAAATATCAGAAGCAATTTCTTTACTG
>NZ_JANPCM010000597.1:0-7896 GCF_031430955.1 Ferruginibacter sp. | reverse complement strand
AATATTACTTTTGGTGAGGTATTGTAAAAAACTGTTGCTGTGCTCAGCAACACCTGTAAATTTTACTTTATCACCTTTTACGCAATCCAATAAAGGCTTACTGGTATTTTTTATAAACCGCCCTTTTGCATCTGGAATAAGGTCGCCATGGGGATCAGCTTTAGGGTAGCCTAAATGTTTGTCAAGGTTTTCAATCAGTTCATCACTTATCACATGTTCCAGTTGTTCGGCAATTTCATGCACCTGGTCCCACTTAAATCCCAGGTTGTTAACCAGCCATACTTCCCAAAGGCGGTGCTTGCGTATAATATTCAGTGCAACCAGTCGTCCATGCTCTGTAAGGCTTACCCCTTTTGACTTTTGGTAGCTGATCAGCTTCTTTGCTGCCATCTTTTTAATAAAATCTGTAACCGAAGCAGCATTTATCTGCAGGTTTTCTGCAAGGGCAGAGGTGCTTACCATGGCGCCATTTTTTTCCTGCAGTTTGTAAATAGTTTTCAGGTAATTCTCTTCGGCTAACGATGTCATGTAAAATATTTTTCACAAAAATGAACTTTTTTTTTGAAAAATAAAATTAGGTGAGCCTAAATATGTATTTTTGCTCAAGGAATTATTTTTAAAATATTTTACTGATGAAAAAAATTTATACAGTAGCGGGTTTTCTTTTAATGGCTGTTGTGTTTATACAGGCCTGCTCCAAATTGCAGCCAGCGGCTCCGGCAGGCGATTCTTTATTAGACGGCCCTGTTGACGGACTAAGCCATGAACAAAACAGGCAGTTTTTAGCAGGTGATGTTGCTTTTAACGATGAGATATTTACAACCCAAACAGGATTGGGTTCAATATTCGTTGCAACGAGTTGTGGCGGTTGCCATGCTGGTGATGGAAAGGGGCATCCCTTTACAACACTTACCAGGTTTGGGCAAACAGACAGTACTGGAAATAAATTTCTTCATTTGGGCGGGCCGCAATTACAAAACAGGGCATTGCCAGGTTTTATGCCAGAACAAATTCCTGCTGGTGCAACATTTTCTAAATTTACTCCACCGGCAAATACGGGATTAGGTTTTTTAGAACTGGTTAGTGATGCTGATATCCTGGCAATGGCCGATCCTGCTGATGCAAACGGTGATGGTATTTCAGGAGTACCCAACTGGATAACATTACCTTCTTTTATTTCTCCAAACACAAACTCAATAACTCAAAATGGAAAATATATTCACCGCTTTGGAAAAAAAGGAGCCGCATTTAATTTGCTGCATCAAACTGTAAATGCTTACAACCAGGATATTGGTATTACATCATCCTTTGCACCAAAAGATGTTTATAGTGGTTTGGATATTGACCCTGAGGTACCTGATAAAAGGGTGCAGGATGTAGTTTTTTATCTGCAAACATTAAAAGTACCCATTCAGCGTAATCAAAATGATGCAGAAGTGGTACAGGGCAAAAATTTATTTATACAAACCGGTTGCGAAGGTTGTCATAAACAAACTTTACAAACTGGTAATTCTTCTGTGAGTTCATTATCAAATAAAACTTTTCATCCTTATACCGATTTACTGCTGCATGATATGGGAGCAGGTTTGGATGATGGCTATACAGAGGGTAATGCTAAAACTTTTGAGTGGCGTACGCCACCATTATGGGGTTTAGGTTTATCACCCAATTCGCAGGGCGGACAATTTTTTTTGCTGCATGATGGCAGGGCAAAAACTATTGAAGAAGCTATTCAACTGCATGGTGGCGAAGCAGCTTCAAGTAAAAATAAATTTAATCAACTTGCAGCGGCAGAAAAAAATGCTGTGATCAACTTTTTAAAATCGTTATAAAAATGGACAGAAAAGATTTTATAAAAAATTGTGGTTTTGCCTGTATTGGCGGAGGAGCATTTTTGCAAAGCTGCAGCAGCACAAAATTATTAAGTGGTAAAATTGCAGGTGATAATATTATTATTCCTGTTGCAGATTTTGAAACTAAGAATGGTAATAATATTTATTTCAAAAAATATATCGTTGTTCAAAATGAAATTTTGCAATATCCCATTTGTGTGTACCGCAAAAATGAAAATGAATACACTGCGTTGTGGATGCGTTGTACACACCAGGGAACAGAGCTGCAGGTATTTGGGGATAAATTGCAATGCCCTGCACACGGCAGCGAATTTGATAATATTGGCGGTGTGCAAAATGGCCCGGCAGATGCAAAGCTGAGGACATTTCCTGTTACGGTAGAAAACAATCAATTAAAAATTTCATTAAAAGCGGTATGAAAAAATTTTGTATCATCACAGCATTTGTATTTATTTATTGCAATATTGCAAAAGCACAAATAGATCCAACATTATTAAAACAAACACCTGCAGATACTGCAAAGAAAACCATGAACATGGATGCGGTGTACAGCCGCCCATTTATTGCTGTTGGTAAATTGCCTGTTTCTTTAGGAGGATACATGGAAGCCAACTGGCAGCACTTAGGCACCGATGGTATTTCTGAAGGGCATCAATTTCAATTTAGAAGAGTAACATTATTTGTGGCATCAACCATTGGTAAAAAATTAAAATTTTTAAGTGAGATAGAATTTGAAGATGGCGGAAAAGAAATAGCTGTGGAGTTTGCCGCATTGGATATTGAATTGCATCCATTGCTGAATTTACGTGGCGGTATGATCTTAAATCCGATTGGTGCATTCAATCAAAATCATGACGGGCCTAAGTGGGAGTTTACTGACCGGCCTGTTGCTGCTACACAAATGTTACCTGCAACATGGAGCAATGCAGGTTTTGGTTTGTATGGCAAGCATTACAATAAAGACTGGATGTTTGGTTACGAAGCCTATCTCTCCGGCAATTTTGATAATTCTATTATTGACAATGCAGAAAATAAAACTTTTTTACCTGCAGCTAAAAATAATACAGAACGTTTTGAAGAAATAAACAGCGGGCTGCCTTTGTTTACCGGAAAGGTTGCGGTAAGAAATAATAAAATAGGAGAGCTGGGTTTGTCGTACATGGGTGGTGTGTACAATAAATTTCAGGATGATGGTTTGCAAATAGATGATAAAAGAAGCGTAGATGTATTTGCAATTGATTTCAACAGTACCATATCAAAACTTAATACATTTATTACCGGCGAATGGGCATGGATAAAAATAAATGTGCCTGCTACTTTTACACAACAATTTGGTAACAAACAGCAGGGCGGCTTTATTGATATTGTACAACCGGTATTAAAGAAAAAAATGGTTGGTTGGGATAAAGCAACAGTCAATATTGCCTGCCGCTTTGAATATGTGGATTGGAACAAAGGAAAATTCACGAGCACCGGAGGTAATATTGCAGAAGATCTGTGGAGCATTATGCCGGCAATAAGTTTCAGGCCAACAGCACAAACAGTGCTTCGCTTAAATTACCGGCATCAGCAGCAAAAAGATATTTTAGGTAACCCGCCTGCAAAAACCGGAGGTTTTATTTTTGGAGTATCTACCTATTTTTAAATGTTGAAATTAAATTTATTTTGCAGCCGCTGTACCAATTACTAAATGCTCCAGGTTATGTTCACTAAAATATATTTTACAAACTTTTTCTGCATCATCTAACAGTTGCTGCAGTTTGGGTTGCTTTTTATCTAACAATTGGTAAGCTTTTTTAAAAGCTTCTTCCTCATTTGAAGTGCCTGTTTGTTGCAGGGCTTCTTTAACAGCAACAATTTTTAATCCACTGTCTTTTAATTTGCCCAGTTCTGCAATCAGCCAGCTTAAAGAATAAAAATAATTTTTATCAAGTAAAAGAAAATATGCAGCATCGCCGGCATCAGGCATTTTATTATAGGGAGAAGTAACAATTTCTTCAGTGAGATATTTAGATAAACGTTTTGCAGCAGTTTTTGATTTACTCAATTGAATACAACCCCGAAATGCCTGCGGATAAATACTCAGCCATCTTAATTTTCTTCTCAGTTCATGAACATCAGCTTCAACGTTATCAAAATGAAATTTAGTTTTAGCAGTAAACTCCACAATTCCGTAAATAGCCTCTCCATAAAAATCTTTTATAGCTTCAACCTCTTTTTCTTCTTTCAGCCAGTCAGCTTCTTCCAGTTTTTTTTGTATCTTTTTTACCCGGTCTGCATTTTCACCCAACCATTCTTTTTCAACAAGCAATTCGTTCAGGCTTTGTATTTTTTCTCTAGCCTGCGCCTGCAGGTAATTGGTAACTGCCGCAGGTATGGTTTTATTTTTGCTGAATTCTTTTGCAAAAGAATCGTAATAATCTATTGCACCCAGCACATCTTCTAAAAGTTTAAAATGTTCTTTTAGTTTGGCAAACTTTTTTTTATTGTGTATGCTGCTGTACATTTTTGCCAAACCCTCCAGCATAAACAATGGCGTACGTACATTATTCTGGTATAACCATAATGCAGGATTTTTTTGTTTGGCAGATTTGGTTAATAAAGTTTGCAGTTGTGTAAGAAAGAATTCAAATCTTGCTGAGCCGTTTTTCATTTGTTTTTTAATTGAACATTGATTATTGAATGTTGAGTATTTTTTTCAAGAGCAATAAATTAATTACTTTATGATTTCCTCTTCAGGGGGTTAGGGGGCTTCAAAAAAAGCCACGGTACCACCTACCCATTCTTTATCCTTATTGTATCTTGTACCAATCATTTTCCCTTTACTTAATCTTGAAAGGTTGTGTACAGCTTTTGGTCTTGCCCACCCATCTTTCCAAAAATAAAATAAACGAATTTCTGCTTTAGCAGGAATATCCGGTGTTTCAATTACATCTGCATATTTTACTTTGCGTTGCAGTATCCAGTTCTCCGGGTCTTTTACTTCATCAATATCTTTTTGTGTTACATCAATTACCACACCCATGCCTGCAAAAGAAAATAAAGGCTTCAATACATAATTTTCTAAATCACCAGGCATTTGTTTTAGTTCATTTAAAAAATAAGTTTGCGGTACATATGCATTTTTAATAAATGGTAAAGTAAATTTACTGATGCGGTAAAACCAATTGGGGTGCGGCACCCATTCCACATCATATTCTTTGGTAAGATCAATAATTTCTCCAAGCCCTTCCTGTTTTTGCAGGTCATCAAAAATTAAACGGTTATAAATTCTTTTGATGGGAGTTTTTACACCATTGTTATCATAAAATAATTTTGTGCCTTCGGCAATTAGTTTAGTTAGACAAACCGTTTTTATACCCAAAACTTCTTCGGTACAATAAAAATCTATTCTTGTTTTTTGCTGCTCCGGAAATATTTCCAGCAATATTACATTTTCAGAATTTAGATCTCCCACTATAATTTCCTTAAACAATTTTAAATAAGCAGTTTTATCATAACCGTTTAAGTAAGCAGAAAAGTTTGAAGGTAAATCAGCATATGCTGCAGTTATTTCGCTGTGAAAAGCCTGGAAAGCAAAGAGGGTGGGAAAGCCCTGCATTTCTATCAACTGCGGCTCCAGCTGGCCGTTATCATTCTGACAAATTCCAAAATCAAAAGCAATAAAGTGTGAATGACCATTTTGATGGGGCACTTTTACATTTGCAGGAATGCCTCTTTCGGTAACTGTAATAAATTTTTCATCAACAATCACATCAATAATATCTTCGCAGGCACCCAGCATTTTTTTTGTAAAATCTTTCGCGATAAAAATAGGGGTTTCTGCAACCCTGAAATCTAAAGCACTTGGATGCAATGCTTCTATTTCTTTAATGTACGTTTCGTATTTTTCTTTAGAGAAACTGCTGTTGAATTGCTGCCTTAATTCCTTTATCATGTAATGAATTTTTACAGTAAATAAATAACTGCATTAAAAATAAACAATAAAGTTCATTTGAAAAGTTTAAAAAATTAAGAGAAAAAATTTGGATTAAACTGCAACCGGCTGCATGTTTTCTACAGACTGATTTAAAAAATTGGGGAGTATGTGAGCGTAGGTCCACATTATTTTATCGGGATCGTTTAAATGATCGATCATGGCTTCCCATTTTTGTTGCCCGTAATTTTCTATCACTGTTTTTTTCTTATCGGCTGTTTGCAAATGCATGCTCATACCCACGGCATCAGCTTCGGGGTGAAACTGTGTACCAATCATATTTTCGTTAAAACGTATCGCCATGATGGCTCTTTCTAATGGAATATGCGGCCGCTCTTTTTCTATGGCTAAAATGCCGGCACCCATCTGGTGTAATTTATTGTGGTTGGGTTCTACCACCTGGTAATCCCTGCTGTCAACCGAATAAAAAGGATTTTTTAAACCGCTGAAAACCGTTTCATCATTTCCGGAAGGTAAAAGGTGCATGGGAAAAACACCAAAAGCTGTGCTTTTTCTTTTACAAACCGTGGCAATTTTAAAATGCCTGCAGGCCAACTGGTAGCTATGACAAATAAAAAATACTTTTTTCTTTATAACATTAGCATCATTGGCATTCCACACCATCAAATTATCTAACCAGTTAAAATATATTTTTTCCCATTCGCTGCCTTCACTTTCTAAAGGGCTGCCCGGGCCGCCGCTGCTGATGTAAATGTCGTAATCTAATGCCGGTATTTGCTGTTGCAACCTCACTTCAAATTCATCCCATTCCAAATCAATATTACTGGTATCACCAAACTGATTTAAAATTTCACGGATACAACGCATGCCCTGGTTGGACTTGCCTTCATTCATGTCTAAAATTGCCACTCGTACTGCTTTTTTATCAGTCCAATTCATTATGCAAACATAACATTTTTTTAAAAGACGGGATTTGCTTTACTCCATTTAAGTTACTAACGATATGTGAATTAAATGGTGTTTATCTAAGAACAAAAAAATAAAAGCATGATATATTTCCGTTAAGTTAATGACCAATCTCAGTGTTTTGTGCTGTTGTTTTCAGCATCTTGTGTAACATTTTATTACAATATGGTTATAAGCCAACCACATTTACACCACGATAAATTGTTGTTTAATTATTGTACTACCTGCCAGCCTGCACCTGGCAGTGCAGATGAATTAAAACAATTTGAAATAATACAAAAAGGTTTTAGCAACCAGTTTGAATTATTTTTTCCGGATAATTTTGCGCCCAAAACGATTGTTGTAATACCCAGCCTTACACTCGATCAGGAAGTTTTGGCAAAAGTAGATGGGGCAATGCATTACGAAGAAAGATTATTGTGTTTGCTGATGTTGCTGCGTATGCCCCGTACGCATGTGGTGTACGTAAGCAGTGCGCCAATTGATCCGGTTATAATTGATTATTATTTGCATTTGCTGCCCGGCATTACAGGTTATCATGCAAGAGAAAGATTAACGATGCTCAGTTGTTATGATATTGCCCCTGTTGCATTAACACAAAAAATTTTACAGCGGCCAAGGTTAATAGAAAGAATAAAACAACATATTCCTTTTGGGCATGTGGCACATATTGCCTGTTTTAATACCACAAATTACGAGAGAACTTTAGCGGTAAGGCTGGGCATGCCCATTTACGGCTGCGATCCGTTATTAATTAGCCTCGGCAATAAAAGTGGTGGCAGAAAAATTTTTTTAAAGACAGGTGTGCCAATGCCGCCGGGAGCAGAAGATTTAAAAACCTATGAAGATATTGTGCATGCGGTGGCAGCATTAAAAGATATGTATCCCGAATTAAAAAAGGCAGTAATAAAATTGAATGATGGTTTTTCAGGAGAAGGAAATGCGATAATAAAATATCCTGAAGGGCTTAATAAAAAAGAAATGTTTAACTGGATACACTACAACCTGCATAAAAAAATTGTACCTGTTGCAAAAGATTTAAGTGCAGTATTTTTTTTAGAAAAATTTAATGAGATGGGAGGCATTGTGGAAGCATTTGTAGAAGGCGCAATAAAAACTTCTCCATCGGTACAATGCAGG
>NZ_JANPCM010000596.1:0-5809 GCF_031430955.1 Ferruginibacter sp. | reverse complement strand
ATTTGTGCAATAGCAGTAATGCGTTCATCATTATTTAATAACTTAACAGAGGTAATAATCTTATCTCCCTTTATTGCTTTATATACAAAATAATGGGCATTGGCTTTTGCCGCTATTTGCGGTTGATGTGTTATGGAAATCAACTGATGGCCCTTAGATAATTCCTTCATTATATTACCCACTTGCTTAGCTGCCTCACCACTTATGCCCGTATCAATTTCATCAAAGATTAAAGTAGGCAGTTGCAGTTTTTGGGCTACCAGCGATTTTATACAAAGCATTAAACGGCTCAGTTCTCCGCCACTGGCTACTTTACGCAAAGGTTCAAAACGGTTACTTTTGTTGGCATCAAATAAAAATTCTATTGCATCACTGCCAAATAAATTTAATTCCACAGGTTTTAATTCAATTTTTATTTGTGCATTGGGCATGCCCACCTGTTTTAATAATGCATTTACTTTTTCTGTAAAAGGTTTAATAGTTTTATTTCTGTTAGATGAAATTGCTTTTGCCCGCTGCTCACATTGCTGCAACAATTGCTTGGAAAGATTTTCCTTCTGTGTTATTGCTTCGCCAATATTTAAAACATCATTCAGTTTTAATTGAAGATTTTCTTTTATGGCCAACAATTCATTGGTAGATTGTACACTATGTTTTTTCAACAACCTGTATCCTGCAGAAATTTTATCATTTACCAGTTGAATGCGCTCGGCACTGTACTGTACACCATCGTTTATTTGTTCCAGCTCATCTGAAATATCCTGTAATTCTATCTGTGCGCTTTGTAAACTTTTATTTAATCCTTCAATTGATGTATGGTATTGCTCAAGCGAATGCAATTTATTTTGTAACAATTTTAATTGCTGCACTACAGGCTGTTCGCTTTCTTTCAACTCAAAATAAATACTGCCCAACTGTTGTTTTACATTTTCTGCATTGCTCAGTAATTTTAATTCCGCATCCAGTTCTTCCAGTTCGTTTTCTTTTAATTCAGCTTCTTCCAGTTCGTCAAACAAAAACTTATTATAATCAAAGCTGGCATTGGCAGCAGTTTGTTGGGCCTGTAAATTCTGTAATTCTTTTTTTGTTTTTATATATTGATGAAATACAGTTGCATATTGTTGCAACAATTCACCGTTACCTGCTAATGCATCCAGCACTTCTCTTTGAAAATCTGCATCGCCCAGTTCTAAAGTGTCAAATTGCTGATGCAGATCCACCAACAAAGAACTTAAGCCTTTCAACTGGTTTACATTTACCGGCGTATCATTTATAAAGGCCCTCGATTTTCCATTCACGGCAATTTCTCTTCTTATCACCAGTTCGTCTTCAGCATCTAAATCGTTATCCTGCAAAAATTGTTTTACGGCATTTTTATTTTCATGATAAAAAAAACCTTCTACCACACATTTTTTTTCTTTCTGCTGCAATACACTGCTGTCGGCACGTTCGCCTAAAATTAAACCCAGTGCCCCCATTAAAATACTTTTTCCTGCACCCGTTTCGCCGGTAATAATATTTAAGTTGTTGCTAAAATCTATTGACAGATCATCAATGATAGCGTAGTTCTGTATGTGTAATTTTAAAAGCATAGTTTGATAGAGCAAATTAGTTTTTTTGCCACGAATTACATAAATTTTCACGAATTTAATACAAAAGAAAAAGCACCTCAAAAATTGAAGTGCTTTCCAAATTCCTTATTACTTATTCCTAATTACTTTTATTTAACTTCTACCGTATCATTTAAATCTGCATCTACTAAAATACGGCCGCAGTTTTCGCAAACCATTACTTTTTTACGCAGTTTAATTTCGCTTTGTTTTTGTGGAGGAATAGCGTGGAAACATCCGCCGCAACTGTCTCTTTCTACAGGTACAACCGCTAAACCATTACGGTAATTTTTACGGATACGGTCGTAGCTCAACAACAGGCGCTCATCTACATGCGTTCTTGCGGCAGCGGCTTCTTTGTTGTAATGCTTTTCTTCTTTTTCTGTTTCAGCAATAATTTTTTCAAGCTCACCTTTTTTACCTGCAAGGTTATGTTCTTTAGTGCTTACTGCTTTTTTTGCCATCTCTAATTGTCTTGCTTTGTCAGCAATTTCTTCAGTGGCATCTTTAATATGCTTTTCGCAAAGTTTTACTTCCAGTGTTTGCATTTCAATCTCTTTGTTGATTGCTTCAAACTCACGGTTATTCTTTACGTTGTCACTTTGCTTTTCGTATTTTTTTACCAGCTCATCGGCTTCTTTAATGCCCGCTTTCTTTTGCTCAATAAACTCCTGGATGCCGTTTATCTCTTCTTCCACACGGGTTTGCCTTGCATGCAATCCTTCAATTTCATCTTCAAGGTCTTTAACCTCAATAGGCAATTCGCCTTTTAAAATTTGAATTTCGTCCAGTTTGCAATCTACTTTTTGCAATTTAACCAATGAACTTAATTTTTCTTCAACGGAGTAATCTTTTACTGAAGCCATATCTATTTGAAATTTGATAGTTTGAATTACAGGAAGTATTGTACCGGATTGGTTTTTACCTCTGTTTTTAGGACGGCAAAGGTAGGGAATTTTTCCCTCAAAATATCAAATAGCAGGTCTGTTGTAAACTGTTCGCTTTCGTAATGGCCAATATCGGCAATTACCAGCTTACCATTGGCATCAAAAAACTCGTGGTATTTAATGTCGGAGCTTATATAAAAATCAGCACCGGCAGCTACTGCTGTGCCAATTAAAAAACTGCCTGCGCCGCCACAAAGGGCCGCCTTTTTTACCTTTTTACCGGTTAATGAAGTATGCTTTATAACAGAGAGATTGAAATTTTCTTTTATATTTTTAAGAAATGTCATTTCATCCAAAGATTCTGGCAATTCCCCAATTAATCCACTGCCAACAGAATTAGAGCTATTACCTAAAGCTACAATATCATAAGCCACTTCTTCGTAAGGGTGAGCTGTAATCAAGGCATTATAAATCTTTTGCTCTAACCAGGATGGAAAAATCACTTCAATTTTTATTTCATTTTCGGTATGCCTTTCTCCAATCTTTCCAATGAAGGGCTTTGTTCCTTCACCGGCTTTAAAAGTTCCAGAGCCTGCGGTATTAAAACTGCATTCGGTGTAGTTACTGATTTGTCCGCCGCCTGCAGCAAAAATGGCGTTGCGTACTTTTTCTGCAAAATCAACCGGCACAAAAGTGAATAGCTTTTTTAAAATATCTTTTTTAGGTTGTAATGTTTTACGGTTTATTAATCCCAATTTATCTGCAATTTTTCCATTAACGCCCTGCAAAACATTATCTAAATTGGTGTGAATGGCGTAGATGGCAATATCATTTTTTATTGCTGCGATAATAGTTTTTTCTACATAATTTTTACCGGTTATTTTTTTTAAGCCGCTAAAAATTATGGGGTGATGGGCTACAATAAGGTTGCATTTTTTTTCGATTGCTTCCTGTACCACTTCTTCAGTTGCATCTAATGCAGTAATGATGCCAGCACATTCCCAATTTGCATTACCGGTTATCAGCCCTGCATTGTCGTAATTTTCCTGTAAAGATGCAGGAGCAATTTTTTCTAATAAAGAAGTAATATCTTGGATTATCATTTACTAAAATTAAAGTATGAAAACGGAAGAGTTGTATGATGAATATAAAACAAAGATGCAAAAAATTGCTGATGTAAAATATGCTTCGGCGGTTTTGCAATGGGACCAGGAAACTTATCTGCCACTAAAAGGAAATGAGTTTAGAGGAAGGCAGATTGCCACATTAACCGAAATTGCACATCAGCAGTTTACGAATGAAAAAAATGGGGCATTGCTTAATGAGCTAATGAGCAAAGATGATTTAAGCGATAAAGAAAAAAGAAACGTACAATTAAGTCTTGAAGACTTTAACAAAGCCAACAAATTTACCAGCCATTTTGTAAGACAAATGAGCGAAACAGTTAATAAAAGTTTTCATGCATGGATACAGGCAAGAAAAGATAATTCATTTTCTGTTTTTGAAAAACCTCTGGATGATTTAATACAATTAAAAAAACAGGAGGCCGATTTACTGGGTTACCAAAATCATCCTTATAATGCATTGATGAATGACTTTGACAAAGGATTGACCGTAGCTATTGTTGATAAAGTTTTTGCTGATTTACAACCACAGCTTACTGTTTTATTAGAAGAAATAAAAAACAAACCGCAGGTGGACAGTTCTTTCCTTCACCTGCATTTTGATAAAGACAGCCAATGGAAATTTGGTATTGAAATATTAAAACGCATGCAGTTTGATTTTGAGGCAGGCCGCCAGGATATCAGTGAGCACCCGTTTACTATAAATTTTAATAATGCAGATGTAAGGGTTACCACAAGAATTGATGAAAATGATTTTGGCAACATGGCCTGGAGCTGCATACATGAAGGTGGCCATGCCCTGTACGAACAGGGTTTACCCGGCGAACAATATGGTTTACCTCTGGGGGAATACTGCAGCCTTAGCATTCACGAAAGCCAAAGCCGCCTTTGGGAAAACAATGTGGGCAGGGCTTTGCCCTTTTGGCAGCACAATTTTTCTTTAATAAAAACGTTTTTTTCTAAGCAGTTGAATAATATCCCTATTGATGAATTCTACAAAGCCATCAATAAAGTTCAGCCATCTTTAATAAGAACAGAAGCAGATGAATTAACGTACCACTTTCATGTAATGATAAGGTATGAAATAGAAAAAATGCTGATTGAAGGCAGTATTAAAACAAAAGATATTCCTGCTTACTGGAATGAACATTACAAAAAATATCTGGGCATAATAGTTGCAGATGATAAAAGCGGTTGTTTGCAGGATGTACACTGGAGCCACGGAAGTTTTGGCTATTTTGCCACATACAGCCTGGGAAGTTTGTATGCAGCACAATTGTATGCAGCGATTGTAAAAGAAAATGCATCTATAGAAAAAGAAATTGCTGAAGGTAATAATAATTCACTTTTGCAATGGCTAAACAAAAATATTTATCAACACGGAAAATATTATACATCAGAAGAATTATGTTTTAAAGCAACAGGAGAAACGTTAAACAGTACCCATTTTATCCGCTATGCAACTAAAAAATTTGCCCATATTTACAACACTTAAATCGGAAGGAATGCCCGGAGTAATGTACAAATCGAGATTTATTATTGCCATTGCATTTGCTTTGTTATTACTGTTAACCGGTTGCAGTAAAGCTGCCTTAATAGAAAAAAACAGAAGTTTACTGGAACAATATTTTGAAGATAATATTTTAAATAAAGATTTTAGAGTTAAACTGGCAACTGATAATGGTACCGACCTTACAGCTCAGTATAACGACTATACTTTTAAACTAATAAAAAATACTTTACTGGATGGCCCAATGACCGCTACATCAGCAACTGCTACACTAACTGGAACATGGAGTTGCAATGACGATTACAGCAAATTAGTTATTACACTGCCCAGCTCTGTTACCGCATTTTCTTTTTTAAGCAGAGAATGGAAATTCACCAAAAAAGCCATTCCGGTAATGGAATTAGCACCTTGGGGAACCACGGAACCCAAAGTTTTACACATGGAAAGGTTATAATTGTGGATAAACTGGTTTATATTTACCTTTGACTATAGTTTACCTTATATCAAAACCATACTGGCTTTATCAACAATAATCTTGCGGATTATTTCTTAATCAGCACAATTTTTTAACGGGTTTTAAGTTATAATTAGTAATATATAAATATGCTGCGTAAGCTGCATTGTCCAATTATTCATAAAAAACAAAGCACTTAAAAAATGACTACCAATTGTGGTGTC
>NZ_JANPCM010000595.1:0-3261 GCF_031430955.1 Ferruginibacter sp. | reverse complement strand
AGGTTTCATATCGGCCAGCAATTGTATCATATCAGCTCTCATTCCTCCCGGTCTTTTTTTCCAGGTATCTTCCGGAAATAAAGAGATCATATCCATATCAATCACACCTGTTCCTTCAAACCAAATTTTTAGTTTTCCTTTCTGTGCACTATCACTTGCGGTAATGCTGATGGTTTGTTTTTTCCATGCATTGCCGGTGGCAGCTGTGGTAATAACGCCAGTTGCTAAAATTTCTTTTTTTGCATTTATAATTTCTGCATGCAGTTTTAAGTTACCGGTTTGCTGGCGGTACATTACAGAAAAATCGTAACGCAGATCTTTTTTTATACCCATGCCTCTAAATCCTTCGTTGGTGATGCTTAAGGTTCCAGCTATGGAATTATTTACAGTTACTCTTGCAAAACGTGGATTGGCCAGGTTTTGTCCCTGCCTGTTTAACACGGTTACTGCTGCTTCGTTAAAAAAATTTTGTTCTACTTTCCATCCCATTAATGGCTTGCTAAATTCGAAAGAACGGTTTTTTACCAGCTCGGCATAAATACCACCATCAGCACCCAAATTAATATCTTCAAAAAAAACGCCCCACATGGTGGGCTGAATTTCGGCATAAGGTTTATCTGTTTTTACAGTAATTATATTTGTTGTTTGTGCTGTTGCAAAAAAAGTAAAGAGGATAAACACAAGATTCGTTAGAGTAAATTTCTTCTGTTTCATTGTTTGTTTTTTTAACTACTTTTTCAAAGGTCTTAATAAATCTTCCAATCCATTTATCTTAATTTCATAAATAGTGGCCAGTAAAACACCCAGCTTTCCCTTAGGAAAACCCTTGCGCTGAAACCATTCTAAATACGATACCGGCAAATTACAAAGTACCGTTCCTTTATATTTTCCAAAAGGCATTTCCATTTTTACCAGTTGCAGCAACAGTTCGCCATTGGGCATATTTTCTTCTTTATTCAAAAGTGTTTTGTTTATTAGTAAAGATATTGTTTTAAGGTTATTAACATTATAAAGCAATTAATCCACTTATTGAATAATAACAGTTAAATATCTTTTTTATTATTCAATGTATTTATACATTTACTGTAATCAAATTTATCATTATTAAATAATTAATTCTTTATTAAACTTTTTGCATCTACCCCATTCTAAATTCACATGACAACAACTACCATTACTGCCCCAAATTTTGAAGTTGTAAGCAAGCATGCCTTTGGAGATGTATTGCTCAATACTTCAACCAATCAAAAATCTTTAAACGCTACAACCGCTATTAAGCCCGGTGAAATTATCAGCAAATTTCATGCAGGCATTACGCAATCGTATGCAACGTATTTAACTGTGCAAACCGGTGTAGATACTCATATTACTTTGCAACCGGAGTTTTTGCAATACATCAACCACAGTTGCGACCCTAATGTTTTTTTTGATACTGCATCTATGGAATTAATTTGTTTAAAACCATTGCACCCCGGTGATGAACTAACATTTTTTTATCCCAGTACCGAATGGGAGATGAGCCAGCCATTTGTTTGTAATTGCAAAAGTGGCAATTGCCTGCAGTTAATAAATGGCGCTGCTCATTTAGATAAATCTACTTTACAAAAATATCGTTTAACCGATTTTATTAAACAGCAGGCCCAACAAAAATTGTCTGTTTAAATTTATATGCCTTCATTGTCTGCCTTTTTACCAATTGTTCCTCTCGAAAAATTAAAAGTTTGGGTACTGGCGCCGCATCTTATAACCAACGATGCCAACATAGATTATTATTACGATTTTAGCCAGAGCATAGCCGAATACACCAAAACATTTGCTGCATTAAATATTGAATGGCAATGGCAACCTGTTACCATGAATGATTATGCAACCGTAATTAATACTATTGTTGCCGAAAAAGAAGAAGGGGTTTATTTTCCTGTGGTATTTAATATTTGCGATGGCGATGAAGTAAACGGAACTCCCGGAGTTTCTGTTGTAAAATTATTACAGGAAAAAGAATTGGTGTACACCGGCTCGGATGAATATTTTTACAACATCACCACTTCTAAAATACCCATGAAGGAAGCGTTTGATATGTGCAATGTGCCCAATGCAAAATGGGAAGCCATAAAAATAAAAGATCAATACACCAATGGAATTTTCGAAAGATTAGGTTGCCCCATTATTGTTAAACCATCTGTAAGTGGGGGCAGCATGGGCGTAGGCGTAAAAAATGTTGTGGAAAATAAAGCAGAGTTAAATGAACAGATTGTTAAAATGTTTGACGGCTACCGTGGATGGAATTTGGCAACCGATGGCTTAATTGCCGAATCGTTTATAACCGGACCCGAATACACCGTTTTAATTGTGGGCAGTTACGATAAACCAAAGGAAGCAAAAGTTTATACCCCGGTAGAACGTATTTTTCATCCTTCTTTACCTGATAAAGAAAAATTTTTATCGTTCGACAGGCTTTGGGAAATTTATGAAGAAGAAGAACCAATGCCCAACGAAGGAAATTTTTATGAATACGAATTACCCGACAAATCTTTAATTAACGAAATTAAAAAGATAAGCTGGGATGCCTATGTTGCCTGCAAAGGAAAAGGCTATACAAGAGTAGATGTAAGAATGGACGCCGCTACTAAAAAATTATATGTGCTGGAAGTTAATGCACAATGTGGTTTAAGCGAAGATGAAGATTACACTTCCATCGGCGCAATATTAAGAATGAGTAATAAAACATTCCGTCAATTAGTTGTAGAAATTATCAATGATGCTTTTTTGCGCAAGGCAGTAAAAAAAGTAAGGTTACAACGGCGAAAAGTTGCATAAGTTTTATACCTCAAACAAATAAAACCGCTTACTTCTTTTAATTCCTTATTCTAAAAAAATTAAATGTCTCAACTCATAAATAATTCATCGCTTCAATCTTCTCCATTTCCTCCCCTTTCGGGGTTCTCTGATAAGAGAACGAACGAAGTTCAAGAGGGGGCTATAAAAGTTTGTGTATTAGAACCAGATTATTCAACTACTGATGTTGATTATAAAAATTACGATCCTCCTAGGGATTTATCTGCTTTGCTGCCAGGCGATACTGTTGATACCGTTTTCTTAAATAAACTTACCACCTACAAACAACTTAAAGAACTCAAGAAAAAAAATTACGACATTTTTGTAAACCTTTGCGAAGGATATTTAGAATGGGAGGTGCCCAGCATTGATGTAATTTATACTTTAGAATTATTAAACCTTCCTTTTACCGGCCCCACTACTTTA
>NZ_JANPCM010000594.1:0-2297 GCF_031430955.1 Ferruginibacter sp. | reverse complement strand
TTATTTATCCTATGCCATTAACGGCACACGAAAAAGATGAAACATTTGTGGGCAGGATACGCAGGGATGAAACACAACCTAACACGTTAAACTGCTGGATTGTGAGTGATAATTTACGCAAAGGTGCAGCAACTAATGCGGTGCAAATTGCGGAATATTTGATGGCAAATAAGTTGTTGTAAAACCCCTCCACCTATTGAAGGTGGAACTGATTATGTTATTGATTTAAGTATGGTTTCTTTTAAAATTTGATTAACTTTATTTGATGGAAACAACGATAAGAATAAATACTGACCTGTTGAATGCAGACATCATTGAAGGGATACGTAAAATGTTCCCCCATAAAGTGGTGGAAATAAATGTGCAACATGCCGATGAAACAGAATTTATTACAGATAATCCTGCTTTTGCTGCGGAATTAAAAGAAAGGATAGAAGAATATAAAACAAAACAGGACGGTATTACTTTAAAGGCCAATGAATTATTATGAGGGATATTTTATTTGTGCCAAAAGCTTTTAAAGAATACCAGGAATGGATTGCCACAGATAGAAAAACAGCATTAAGAATTGGAGATTTAATAAAAGATATTTTACGCAGCCCTTTTGATGGTATTGGTAAACCTGAACCATTAAAACATGAATTTGCAGGTTGCTGGAGCAGAAAGAATAGACCAGGAGCACCGGTTAATTTATTCGCTTACCGATACAATGATTGTTATTTATTCCTGCTACTCTCATTATAAATAAGTTTTGTTTGCCGCTATGAAAAAATTTATCTCCTTTATTGTAATTATTTTTTTATGCAATAACCTTTTTGCACAGCAAACCATTACTGTGCATTTTTTATACGGCTCCAAGCCGGCTAAGGGCTTTAAGCATGAAGAAAAAAAATGGTTTGGGGGTAAAAAAGGTGGCCATGTAACTATTGAGGCCGGCGACAGTATTATTGGTTTTCAGCCCGGCGGCAATTGCCATGTGTTTGGTAAAAAGAAAAAAGCCAACGGTTATTTTAATACCAAACAAAAAGAGATTTTTATTAAAGATACTGTTGCATTAAAATACACTTCAATCATTATTCCACTTGATGAAGATGGTTACTCAAAAATAAAAACTACGCTTAATAATTATCTTGTAAAAAGCCCGTACGATTATGCCTTTTTAGGTATGCGCTGTGCTGCGGCTACTTATGATATTTTAGAAGAAACCGGTGTAGTCAAAAAAAGAACCCGGATGGGTAAATGGGTATCGTTTTTTTATCCGCAATTATTAAGAAGAAGAATACTTAAAGCGGCTGTAGAAAATAATTATGCTGTAGTAAAAACAAAGGGGCGGCAAAGCAGGGTTTGGGAGAAGGAGTAAATAATTTTACTGCCAGTAAATAGCTTTTGTTTTAGAAGAAAATGTACTGCCGTTAGCAAATGTTGTTTTAAGATTTAACTGATGCCCTAAAGCATTACCAGGCTTTGTAGTAGTGTATAAATTTAAACTGCTTAATTCTCTTTTATTGAGATTAATTAAACTAACCATAGAGTCGATAGAAAGAAAAATCCCTGTTGGTGGGTTATACTTGTCGTATGTTTTAAAGAAATTATTTAAAGATGTACCGGCAGGTATTCCTTTATAAACATTATCACTTGTAATTTCTACAAGGGTCAGTTTACTTTTAAGCCCACTAACACCACAATTATCATTGCATTTGCAGGCACTTGCAGTATTTATTAAAAAAGAAAAATTGTTTTTACCTGACACTACACAATTAGTATAAAATAAACAGTCCAAATACAAGCTGTCCATGTTAACAGGTGTACCATTATCAACTACTATGTTATTTGAACCATAAGGTTTTACTAAAACGTTTATCGCTTCGTAAAATTTTTTATTGGTTGGCTTACAATCACAGCAGGCGATGTACATAATGTTCGTAAGCAAAAAACCAACCGGTAAAATCAATATCTTTTTTAAATTCATGTTGCACTTTTTAAAGAAGGTGCTTAAATAAGGTAAAACGCTGCTTAAAAAAATAGCGGCAAAATATTTGCCGCTGAAATTATTTTATACGCTTAAGTAAAAGTTCAATATTGGTATGACGTACAAGTGAGTGACACAACGATGATGACCAAAGAAATATAAGCTTGTCCCAAAAAAATTAAGAAGTTTTAATTTTAACTCAGTTCCAAATTACAAATGATGTAACAATCTAAGTTCTCCGCCAGCTGGCGGAGACGGGGGCTAATTTATCACCCACGTCTCACTGCCCTTCAGCAATTTATCTAAATCCCCTTTGCCTCTTTTTGCA
>NZ_JANPCM010000593.1:0-3171 GCF_031430955.1 Ferruginibacter sp. | reverse complement strand
TGGCGGTGCCCACATGGCCACATTGGTAATGCTGCCCGATGTGGTGGAACTGCTTTCGATGATGAGTACAAAAAATAATTCAGAGTTTCGTGTGGCAGAAATAAAAGCACAAAAGAGTATTGCACTAAACGAACTCGATCTTTGGAAAAATACTAACTGCACTATCTTAGGAATAAAAGACCAATCTAATAATTATACCATCAATCCACCGTCGACTTACCACATTAACCCAGGCCAGAGTTTAATTGTAATGGGCAGCGATGAACAAATAGAAAATGCAAAAAAAATGGTGTAGCAAAGATTTAAAAAGTCTTAAAATTTTACCCCAAATTCCCAATTACAAATTCCTAATTCCTTTCTTGTGCTCTCAACCATCTTTCCGGTATTTCATTCTGGCTGGCATGTATATAATCTTTGTAACTGCAGGCAATAAATTTTTTATTGGGTAATTGCAACCACCAGCGGCCCGTTTTTTTGCTTTGCAAAAAAATGGTTTCCACTTCGGTAAAACTGCTGTGGTATTCATTAAAATTATTTCTCTCTTCAATAGCAGCTTCCTGTTTACTCCTGCTTTTCCCATCAATAAAATACCAAAGCATTTGTGCAATTTGTTTGGCAGTAAGATTGTTTACATCATCCTGCGGCAGGTAACCATAAATACCAAAACTGCTGATGTTGTTACTCATGCCTGCATAACGTGTAAGCATGCAGGCTTCTTCGCCGGTAAAACCATTGGGGCTTTGTAAAGATGCAGGGGCATCGCTGTATTTTATAGCGCTGATATCGAAACTTAATAAATGGGTATTGCGTAACACCGGCTCCATCTCTTCTATATTTTCTTTAGCAACACCTAATCTAAAACAATCAAAACGCAGTTTGTCCATTGTTTCCAGCATGCGGGGGTGTACAAAATAACTTTGAAAACCAATATGGTTATAATGCTTAATTAAGTTGGGCTCGCCGGTAAGCATTTCCATCAAAAAATTTTCGCTGCGTTCGGGACTTTCGCCACGTAAATTAATATTGGCATCAATGCAGGTAGCTTCAACAATTTTATTTAATTCTTTATAAGCAAAATATTGCGCCAGCGTAATATCGTGTGAGCCACCAAGTATAACCACCGTTTTATTCTGCCGCAGCAATTCGGCTATTACCGTTTTTATAGCCGCATAACTGTCGTTTAAGGTTGCGCCCGTTTTAATATTGCCAATATCTGCAATACTCACATCTTTATGCCAAAAATGCAATTGGTATAATTCTTTACGAATAACATCCGGTGCAGCTTCAGCATTGTCAAAAGCGCCGCAGCCCCTTGTTTCTGTTACACCAACTAATACCATATCTGCATCGGTTATATCTGGTAATTCTGTTTGATATATATTGATATTTTTGGCAAACTGCCCGTCGTTGTAGCCATTATCACCGTTTAAGGTATTAATTAAAACGGGCTGTAAAAAATCATGCAGGTCGTACATTTAAAAAATTTGGGCAAACCTAATTTAATAATTTCAAATTGTGGGAACGTTGCCGTAAAAAAGACAAAATTTCAGGCTTTTAAAAAGGGTAAAATAGTAACTTAGCAACTCAATTTAAATTAACGATGGGCTATAAAGAAGAATTACTT
Organism: Ferruginibacter sp.; assembly: GCF_031430955.1. Taxonomy (GTDB): domain Bacteria; phylum Bacteroidota; class Bacteroidia; order Chitinophagales; family Chitinophagaceae; genus Ferruginibacter. The sequence continues at coordinate 1,547 of NZ_JANPCM010000593.1, read as the reverse complement.
ACTGATGTTGTAATAAAATTTGCCGGCGATAGTGGCGATGGTATGCAGTTAACGGGCAACCAGTTTACCAATAATACAGCCATGATGGGAATAGATTTATCTACCTTTCCCGATTTCCCTGCAGAGATACGTGCCCCGATAGGAACCCTGCCCGGTGTGAGCGGTTACCAATTGCGTTTTTCATCCGACAGAATTTTTACTCCCGGCGATGCATGCGATGTGCTGGTGGCAATGAATGCAGCTGCATTAAAAGCAAACTTAAAAGAATTGAAACCCGGTGGAAAAATTATTGCCAATACGGATGGCTTTGATGCAAAAAATTTGCGTCTGGCAAATTATCCTGATGGTGTAAATCCTTTAGAAGATAACAGCCTGGGTAATTACGAAGTGATAAAGATTGACGTAACAAAAATGACCCGTGAGGCATTGAAAGAAATAACCATGGGGGTAAAGGAAAAAGACCGGGCAAAAAATATGTTTGTGCTGGGCTTTTTATACTGGATGTACAACCGGGATATGGAGAATACCCTTACTTTTATTAAAGATAAATTTGGTAAGAAGCCCGAAATTTTTGAAAGCAATACAAAAGCATTGCAGGCCGGTTACAATTTTGGCGATACTACCGAAACTTTTACTACCAGGTTTAAAGTAGAAAAAGCAAAAATGGACCCGGGCACTTACCGTTCTATAATGGGTAACCAGGCGGTGGCGTATGGATTAATTGCGGCATCGCAAAAAAGCGGGCTGCCATTATTTTTAGGCAGTTACCCGATAACACCTGCAAGTGATATTTTACATGAACTAAGTAAGTATAAAAATTTCGGTGTAAAAACTTTTCAGGCAGAAGATGAGATAGCTGCTATTACTTCGGCCATTGGTGCCAGTTATGGAGGCAGTTTAGGTTTAACCACCAGCAGCGGGCCGGGTATTGCATTAAAAGCAGAAGCAATGGGTTTGGCCGTAATGCTGGAAATCCCTTTGCTGATAATTAATATTCAGCGTGGCGGCCCATCAACGGGCTTGCCAACTAAAACAGAGCAGAGTGATTTAATGCAGGCGTATTATGGCCGCAATGGCGAATGCCCCATGCCGGTTATTGCCAGCAGCACACCCAGCGATTGTTTCAGCGCCATTTACGAAGCGGTAAGAATTGCGGTACAGCACATGACACCCGTTATGTTTTTAAGTGACGGTTACATTGCTAACGGTGCCGAACCATGGAAGTTTCCTAAAAGTGAAGACCTGCCCGAAATAAAAGTAACTTTTGCATCGGCAGAGAATATGGCCGATGGGAAATTTATGCCGTATCAACGTGATGAAAAATTAGCAAGGCCATGGGCAATACCCGGCACTGCAGGTTTAGAACATAGGGTAGGAGGTTTAGAAAAGCAAGACATTACAGGTAACATCAGTTACGATTCCGAAAACCATGAGCACATGGTAAAAACAAGGCAGGCTAAAGTTGATTTAATTGCTAATTATATTCCAGAACAAACATTAGATAGTGGTCCTGCTAAAGGAAAAGTATTGGTATTGGGCTGGGGCAG
>NZ_JANPCM010000592.1:0-7656 GCF_031430955.1 Ferruginibacter sp. | reverse complement strand
CATCGCTTGATGTAAGGCAGGAAAGTACTGTACATAATATGGTGCTGGAAAATATACATGGCGAAGTGTACAGCAAATTATCTGCAGCAGAAAAAATTAATTTTTGTACTAATGCCCCGACAGTACCAACAGAAAAAATATATGCTGATGCATTAGTTAACGACACGGTAAAAAATATAAATGCAATTCAGGATATTCAAAAATTTAATGGCGAAGCCGGTTGTAACCGTTACATTATCAGCCAGTGCAACAGTGCATTGAATGTGCTGGAAGTGTATGGTTTGTTTTTAAGCTGCGGCTGGAAAAAAGAAAATTTATCCATTGATATTGTTCCGCTTTTTGAAACCATTGATGATTTACAACATGCAGCAATGGTGATGCAAACTTTATACAGTAATGAAGGTTACAAAAAACATTTGCAATTAAGAAGGAACAGGCAAACCATAATGCTTGGCTTTAGCGATGGCACAAAAGATGGTGGTTATTTAATGGCTAATTTTAGTATTTATAAAGCCAAGGAAGCACTTACAAAAATTAGTAAGCAACATGATATTGATGTAATATTTTTTGATGGCCGTGGCGGCCCGCCTGCAAGGGGTGGCGGAAAAACGCACCAGTTTTATGCCAGTATGGGAAAAAATATCAGTAATAAAGAAATACAATTAACTATACAGGGACAAACTGTAAGTTCTAATTTTGGAACTATAGATTCGGCACAATATAATATTGAGCAGTTGATACATGCAGGAATCAGCAATGAAATTTTCAGCAACAAAACCATTACACTGCAGCAAACTGAAGAAGACCTATTGCAGCAACTTGCAAAAGAAAGTTATCAAGCTTATGTTGATTTGAAAAATCATCCTGATTTTTTAGATTACTTATCTCATGTAAGTCCTGTAAAATTTTACAGCGAAACTAATATTGCCAGCAGGCCAAGTAAAAGAAGCAGCGGCAGTAAATTGGCATTAAAAGATCTTCGTGCCATTCCTTATGTTGGTGCATGGGCACAATTAAAACAAAATGTTACCGGCTATTATGGCGTTGGCTCTGCAATTGCTGCGTTGGATAAACAGGGAAAATTAAATACTGTAAAAGCATTGTACAGTAATTCTTTATTTTTTAAAACGCTGATGGACAATTGTGAAATGGCCATGAAGAAATGCTACTTTCCATTAACAGAATATTTAAGTAAGGATGAAAAATATGGTGAAATATGGAATAAAATTTACCAGGAGTATGAACTTACAAAAAAATATGTTTTGCAATTAAGCGGCAGTACCGAACTGATGAGTAATTATCCTGTTGACAGTTTATCCATTGCAATGAGGGAAAAAATTGTTTTGCCATTACTTACCATACAGCAATATGCCATAAATAAAATGAGGGAGATGGATGAGCAATTAATTAATTCCCCCATGAAAGAAACTTATGAAAAGCTGGTGATCCGGTCTTCTTTTGGTATTATTAATGCAGGAAGAAATTCGGCATAAAAGACCAGAGTGAAATTGTTTTCAATTTTATTGAGGCATAACAATTAAATTTGTTATAAGAAATTTTTACTGTATTTACGTACAGTATTTTTTTATTTTCAACAAAAAATTATGATGTCGCTCACCTTACAAATTACCTGGCTTTTTTTACTGGCCATACCTGTTGCCTGCATTGCCTGGACGGTTACACATGAAGAGGTATTTAAAGAGCCACGTGAATTTTGTGAAAAATGGAGCAAAGAAGGCAAATCGCTTTTAGTAAGAAAGTTTTTTTATTTGTTTACCTGCGAATATTGTTTCAGCCATTATGTTACTATTGCAATGCTCATTTTCAGCGGCTATAAATTATTATTGGCCGACTGGAGAGGTTATGTGATTGCAGGATTTTCCTTAGTATGGATTGCCAATATTTACATGAGCATTTTTGCAAGGATAAGAATGGAAATAAAAAAAGAAAAAATTGAAATTGCTGTTAAAGAAGAACAGTTGAATAAATAATAATCTACCAAAATTTAAGGTCCTATTCTTATTTAAGAAAGAGTTGATGAAATTTTATTTTATCCGTTTATACTTCAATTAAATTCTTCGCCTTCAGCGCAACACTTAATCCATCCTGTGGTTCTCCATTTACAATTAATCTAATCTTTTCATTTTCCTGTATTATTTCAAAAACAAATTCTCTGCCGCCATAATTGAAATTTATTTTTATGCCATTCCATTGTTCAGGTATGCAGGGTTTAAAATGCAGCATATCCCCTTCTCTTCTTAATCCAATAAAAGAATTGATTATTAGCTGGTACATCCATCCGGCAGAGCCGGTGTACCATGTCCATCCGCCACGGCCTTTATGCAATGGCTCGGCATATACATCTGCAGCAATTACATAAGGCTCTGTTTTATACACGCCAATTTTTTCTTCGGTATTACCACGGTTTAATGGGTTGATCATTTGCAATAATTCCCAGGTTCTTTTTTTGTCTTCAATAGCAGCAAATGCCATTACCAGCCAAATTGCTGCATGCGTATATTGTCCGCCATTTTCTCTTACGCCGGGTACATAGCCTTTTATATAGCCGGGGTTCATAGCCGATTTATCAAAAGGTGGTGTAAACAATTGTATCATGCCGTCTTCTTTTTGTACCAAAAATTTATCGGCAGATTGCATAGCGGTTAAAGCATTTTCTTTTTCGCCTGCTGTTGATAAAACCGACCAGCTTTGTGCAATAGAATCTATTTTACATTCTTCGTTTTCTGTAGAACCTAATGGTGTGCCATCATCAAAATAGGCACGGCGGAACCACTCGCCATCCCATGCATTATTATTAATGTTCTGTTTTAAAATTGCTGCCTGCTCTGTACATTTTCTTGCATACGCTTCGTCTTTATTAATTTTTGCAACAGTAATAAACTGCAGCAGGATATCGTAAAGAAAAAATGCCAGCCATACGCTCTCCCCTTTTCCATGGTGCCCCACTTTATCCATACCATCATTCCAATCGCCACTGCCAATTAGCGGTAAGCCGTGTACGCCAAATACCAAACCATGATCAATTGCCCGTACACAATGCCGGTATAAAGTTTCAACCATGTCTGATTTAATGGGCAAATCAAAATAAGATTCTTCACCAGTATTTAATAAACGTCCTTCAAGATAAGCCACGGGTTCTTCTAAAATTTTATTATCGCCTGTTGCTGCAATATATTTTGCGGTTACATAAGGCAGCCACAAATAATCATCGGAGCAGGTAGTGCGTACTCCACGTCCCATTGGTGGATGCCACCAGTGCTGCACATCACCTTCTTTAAATTGCCGGGATGCACATAAAAGAATTTGTGCCCTTACAATATCCGGCGTAGTGTGTACAAGAGATAACACATCCTGCAACTGATCCCTGAAACCGAATGCTCCACCGGATTGATAAAAACCGCTTCGTGCCCAAATACGGCAGGCCAGTGTTTGATAATTTAACCATCCGTTTGCCAAAATATTTATCGCTTTATCCGGTGTTTCAATTTGTACTGCACCTAAAGTTTTATGCCAGTAGTTTTTCACATTATCCAAAGTAGTATGTGCAGCGTTTGGGCCATCAAAAGTTTTTAAAATATGAATGGCTTCTTCCATATTTTTTCCGGCACCTAACCTGAAAATAATTTCTCTTTCCTGGTCTTCTGCAAAATCTAATACTACCTGTATAGCCGCACAAGGATCCAAAGCTGCGCCAGTTTTTCCTGATAATTTTGCCCTGGTCATTGCATCAGGATTAGCCAGTGTTCCATTGCGGCCAATAAATTCTGAACGGTCGGTAGTGTGTGTACGGTTAACATCATCTACATCAAAAAATGCTACCCTTCCGCTAAAATCAGTGTTGTAAGCATTGGTTGCCATCAACGCACCGCTCTGCACATCCACTTGTGTAATCGTATGCATTAAAGATTTTTTTCTCAAATCTCCCAGTACCCATTCTACATAACCTGTTGCAGAAATTCTGCGGCTTCTGTTAGAAGTATTTTTTATTTTGATGACAATAAATTTTATTGGTGCAGCTGTATCCACATACACACACATTTCCGATTCGATGCCATCTTCGCTATGTTCAAAAATGGAATATCCAAATCCATGCCTGGTGATATAAGGTGAATGTCCACGGCAGGGCAATGGTGATGGCGACCAGAATCTTCCGCTTTCTTCATCTCTTAAATAAAATGCTTCGCCTTTTAAATCGCCGATAGGATCATTGTTCCATGGAGTGAGCCTTAATTCATGTGCATTTTCTATCCACGTGTACGCCTGGCCGCTTTCTGAAATTACTGTACCAAAATTTGCATTGGCAATTACATTAACCCATGGCGCTGGTGTAAGGTGAGTGGCTGTAGTGGTAATAACATATTCTTTTCCATCATTAGAAAAACCACCAATGCCATTAAAGAACTGCAGGTTGCTTTGCGGTGCTACGGAAGTAACCACAGAGGTATGAAATTTACTTGGGCTGAAATATGGAATGCTTGATTTTAATTTACTGCGCCTGTTCATTTGCTCTTCCAGTGTACCCAGAGAATCTGTAATTACAATATGTGCTACCGATTGAAAAAGGATCCTGTCTTCTGCAGAAATTTGATCGGCAGACCTGATAAAAATTCCGCCGGGATGTTCCCTGCTGTCGCCTGAAACCCCCGGTGCCACAAGGTTTTGAATATCGTTGTGCAATACCTGTCGATAACCACCATGATCCTCGTTCCAAATTACCAGATCAACCATCAACCCTTTTAAGCGCCAATAAGTATGTGCCTGCACTAATTGTTTTACCAGATCAATATTTGCTGCATCTTCAATTTGTAATAACACAATGGGTATATCACCCGAGATAGAGTAACCCCACAATCCTGATTGGCCCCGGTGATTTTTTAGGATATTTGCAGGATCAGTTCTTAATGACGGATTAGAAAAAATTATAGAACTGGCTAAACGGGAATATAATTGTGCATCCGCTTCGGAGGCATTTATCTGGCGTAAAATTACCTGGCTGTGTGTCCATACCAGCTCGAGTACACGATTGGTAAGATGCCTGTCCTGGTATTTTTCTACCAGCAGGTTGCATATTTCTTTTGTATCTGCTGCACCAAATATCATATCCACAATTGCTGTTTCCTGTGGTTCAATTACAATACTGTACTGAATGGCAATTACAGGATCCAGCACCGAACCGCTGTTACCTGACAAACCATTTTTTTGTTTTAATGCCTTTGGATCATTGATAGTAAAACCTCTTCCAATAAATTCACTCCTGTCGGTTTCGTAAGAGATGGTTTTAATTTCTGCATCATGCACCTTCATTAAATGAAACATCCATGGTGTACTTTCATCTACCGACCTTGGTCTTCTGGAGCAAAGTATTGCATTACGCAACCTGTTGATTTCTGTCTGTACAAACAGATTACTAAAAGCCGGATGAGCTTCATCTGCTGCAGCGGAATTTAAAACTACTTCGGCATAACTGGTTATTTCAATCGTTCTTCTTTTACGGGAGCGGTTGGTAATATGTATCCTTCTTAATTCTATATCATCTTCAGGTGATACTACAATTTCTGTATGCGTTTCCAATGAAAAATCACGGCGGCGAAATTCGGCACGCCCTTGCGAAAAAACAGCTTCATAATTTTCACCTTCTTTTAATGAAGGCTGAAATGATGTTGACCAAAATGCATCGTTATCTGCATCCCGGATGTAACAAAAAGTTCCCCAGTTATCGCAGGTACAATCTTCACGCCAGCGGGTAAGTGCAATATTTTTCCATTTACTGTACCCACCTCCGGCATTTGTTACCATTACATTGTATCTGCCATTGGATAATAATTGTACTTCCGGGATACTGGTATGCGGCGTATTGATCACCCTCATGGATGTATCGGTAACAGGATTAATACTGGTGTCGCCTGCATGTACACTGGGTGAATAGAAAGTGGTAATTCTTGGTACACGTTCCTGCAATAATAATAAAGTTGCCTTTACCAGTACATTACTTTCAAAACGTTGTTGCATGGGCCGGTTAAATAAAACATAGGCCAGCGATAAAAAACTCATACCCTGGTGATGCGCCATGTAAGATTTTACTATGGAGTGTTTTTGTTTTCTTAATAAACGGGATGCAGTATAATCTATTGCTTCATATAATCCATATTTTCCCTCAAAGCCTGCTGTTTTTAACACTTGTAAATTATCATATGCTTCATCCGGCGCAACCATTAAACTCATAACGGTTGAATATGGAGATATAACCAAATCCTCTCCCAGCCCACGTTTAAAACCAAGACCCGGTACACCAAATGCTTTGTACTGATAATTTAAATGTGCATCAACCATATTATAACCCGATTCTGAAATGCCCCATGGTACACTTTTTTTTCTTCCGTAATCAATTTGTTTTTGTATAACGGCTTTATACGTTTGATCAAGTAAAGTATTTTCGTAAGTTGGCATTACCAGCAGCGGCATTAAATATTCAAACATGGAACCACTCCAGGATAACAGTATTGGCGTAGTGCCTAAATTGGTTAATTGTCTTCCTAAAGAAAACCAACTTTCCTGCGGTAATTTTCCCTGTGCAATGGCAACAAAAGTGGTAAGCCTTGCTTCGGAAGCCAGCAGATCGTAATAACTGTTATCTCTTCTGTGTTCATCTGCATTATAACCAATGGTGAGTAAGTGCTGAGATCTGTCGTATAAAAAATCGTAATCAATAACAGAGAGTGCCCTGCATTTTAAAGCAAGCTGTTCCAGTGTTAACAAAATTTCTTTACCTCTTCGTCCGGCTTCTGTAATAAAAGTTCTGAACTGGTTGAGCCATTTATTTTCTTCTTCAGTATTATCATTGGTGTATGCAGTTACAATTTTTTGCAACAAACTTTGTTCTATTCTCGCCAACTGCTTTATAGTGGGTATAGCTGGCAGATCAGGAATAAGATGTTTAAATTTCTCAGGCACGTCCGGTAAAAGCAACCAGGCAATTAAAGAGGTTATTTCTTTTTTTATATTTTTTATTTGTGATAAAACTTTTTGTGACCATATTTCTTCATAACTGCCGGGTTCAAAATCGGCATAAATAATTATTTTTGTAAAATCATTTTCCAGCTCATCCAAATATAATTTTGCTTCAATGGCACTATCAGTTTTTTGAGGATAATTATTTTCAAGCTCCTGCAAAAAATTAACAAGTATTTTATTCCCGTTCGTTTTTTCAACAAGCACCCTTGCAGTATCAATAATACCCTGATACATTTTTTTTGTAAAAATTTTTTTATCCGCCAGCATCATTAACCCCTGCTGCATAGTAATAAGGTGGCCTGCAAGGTTACCGCTATCCACAGTAGAAATATACCGTGGTGCTAATGGCTGTAAAGTTTCTGTATCGTACCAATTGTAAAAATGCCCACGAAATTTATCCATGCGCTGCATGGTATTTAATGTATTAGTGGTACGGCTAATCACTTCTTCGGTGGTTATATATCCAAAATCGTGTGCTGTTAATATGGATAATAAAGACAGCCCGATATTTGTTGGCGAAGTGCGGTGTGCAATTCTCTCTACCGGTTCTTCCTGGTAATTATCCGGTGGCAACCAGTTATCCTGTGCTACAACAAATGTTTCAAAAAAGTTCCATATTTTTCG
>NZ_JANPCM010000591.1:0-3962 GCF_031430955.1 Ferruginibacter sp. | reverse complement strand
AAGAATTTTCTATCGGGTGGCATTACACTGGAATCTCATCTGGCCGCCACTGGCAATAGCCAAGCCGAGTTGATTTCCACATTGAGTGGCAATGCAACCGTTGCGCTTGATGGCAGCACAATTGATTTTTCAAAATACAAGGGCAAAAAAATACTGGTAGTTAATACAGCTTCAAAATGTGGTTATACCAAACAATACGAAGGATTGGAAAAATTATACGAACAATACAAAGACAAATTGGTGATTGTAGGTTTTCCTGCCAACAATTTTGGCGGACAGGAACCAGGCACCAACACCGAGATCGGCGAATTCTGCAAAAAAAATTACGGCGTTACCTTTCCCATGGCGGCAAAGATTTCTGTTAAAGGCGATGATACTGCACCTATTTACAAATGGCTTTGCAGCAAAGCAGAAAATGGTGTATTGGATGCTGAAATAAAATGGAACTTTGGTAAATTTTTATTGGATGAAAACGGAAGCCTGATCTCTTATTTTCCAAGTAAGGTTGAGCCAATGAGTGAAGAGATTACCAGTAAATTATAATCTAAAAAACTATTTATATAAATCCGGAGTTTTAAAAAACTTCGGATTTCTTTTTTAATTTACTTTGCACCCATGCAATTTCATTCCATCACCGGCCAAAAAGAAACCAAAGAACAATTGGTACAAATGATTCAGCACAACAGGCTGAGCCATGCTTTATTGTTTTTGGGTAAAGAAGGCAGCGGTGCTTTGCAACTGGCCATGGCTTTTGCACAATATATTGTTTGCGAAAAAGTAAATGGAAAAGGGACAATTGGCAATAAGCAATTGGCAAATGAGCCTTCATTATTTGGAGACCCTGAACCGCAAACGAACAACGAACAACAAACAACGGACAACGATTCCTGCGGCGAATGCCCAGCCTGTAAAAAAGCCAACGAACTCATTCATCCCGATATACATTTCAGCTACCCGGTAATTACAAAAAAGCCCGGCGAAAAACCCATTAGTGCCGATTTTATAAAAGAATGGCGGGAGTTCATTGTTCAAAACCCTTATGGTAATGTGTATGACTGGCTGCAATTTATTGGTGCCGAAAATAAACAGGGTAATATCACCGCAACAGAATGCAATGATATTAACCGTACCATGAGCCTGAAAAGTTTTGAAAGCGAATACAAGATCCTCATTATGTGGATGCCCGAATTTTTAGGTAAGGAGGGTAACAAATTATTAAAGCTGATAGAAGAACCGCCGCCAAACACCCTTTTTATTTTTGTAGCCGAAAATGAAGATTTGATCTTACCCACTATTTTATCCAGAACACAATTGGTAAAAATCCCTTTGCTCAGCAATATTGAAGTAGAAGCGGCATTGGAATTAAATGAAGGCATAAGTGTGGAAAAGGCGGGCCAGATTGCCGCAATTGCCGAAGGCAATTACCGGGAGGCCCTGCAATTATTGCAACATGCCGAAGACGATTGGCAGGCCACGTTAAGGGAATGGCTGAATGCTGTTTTAAAAACCGGGCCCGTGGCACAGGTAAAATGGATTGACGATACTGCCAAAATAGGCAGGGAAAAACAAAAGCAATTTCTTAAATACTTTATTCATTTACTGGAACTGGCGATAAGATTAAGGGTAATAGAGACGAACAACGAACAACGAATAATGAACAATGACCACGACTTTGCATTAAGGTTGAACAAGATCTGTTCTATTGGCCAGCAGGAGGCAATTATTAACGAATTAGACAAAGCCAGCTATTATATTGAGCGTAATGCCAACGCCAAAATGCTCTTTCATGCCCTTTCCATCAGGTTATATCATATTATTAGCAACAAATCAGTAATTTTGGTGAACTGAGGAATTTGAAACGGAGAACAGGCAATTACTAAGAACGATTATTTTGTTATCAGCATATAATCTTTAATCAACATCGTTGTGTCACTCACTTGTACGGCATACCATTACGGAGCCTTACCTGCCGAATAGAAATATATAGTTGAAGAGTGCGACGCCAATGAAACCCATTAGTAATTCTCCCGCCCGGTTCAAAAAACTTCCTCCTTATTTTTTAACTAACACTTAATTGTTGTCTATATGGGATGTGGAAGTGGAGGATGCGGCACAAAAGATGGTGCACCGGGTGGCTGCCAAAGCCATGGCAGTTGCAGTACCGGCGGTTGCAACCGGATGAATGTACACGATTGGCTGGCCAATTTACCTTTCAGCGACCCCGAAAGTAATTGCCGCATTATTGAAGTAAGTTTTAATAATGGCAGCCGCAAAGATTTCTTTAAAAACAATACACTTCATTATTACGAAAAAGGCGATATGATTGCTGTGGAAGGCATCAGCGGTTTTGACGTGGGCATGGTAAACCTTACCGGCGAGCTGGTACGTATACAAATGAAGAAACGTAATGTTGATGAAAAAAGCCCCGACATTAAAAAGGTTTTGCGCCGTGCCACCGATACCGACATTGCAAAAATGAAAGAAACCAAAGCAAGGGAAGCACAGGTTTTAATTCGCAGCCGTGCTATGGCCCGGCAGTTAAATTTAGAATTAAAAATGGCTGAAGTGGAAATACAGGCCGATGGCCGCAAAGCCACTTTCTTTTATATTGCTGATGACCGTGTGGATTTCAGGGAGCTGATAAAATTATACGCTGGCGAGTTTAAGGTAAAAGTAGAAATGCGCCAGATTGGTGCAAGGCAGGAAGCTGGTAAGGTTGGGGGCATTGGCAGTTGCGGCCGGGAATTGTGTTGCAGCAGCTGGCTTACCGATTTTAAAAGTGTAAATACTAATGCAGCCCGTTATCAAAATTTAAGCATCAACCAAACAAAACTTAGCGGACAATGCGGCCGTTTGAAATGCTGTTTAAATTACGAGCTGGATACTTATATGGATGCATTGCAATTTTTTCCTGATGATGCAGAAATGCTGGAGATGGAAAGAAGCCGTGCTTTTTTAGTAAAGAAAGATATTTTTAAAAACCTGATGTGGTACACCATGCCGGATAGTAATAAACAATATCCGCTTACTATTGAAAGGGTTAAAAAAATTAAAGAACTCAATAGACAAGGTGTTAGGCCTGCAGACCTGGAACCTGTAGAAGTAATAACCAGCAAACCAAAAGATATTGAACCGGTTTATGCCGATGTGGTAGGTCAGATAAGCTTGAAGAGTTTAGAAAAAACAAGCCGCAAAAGAAGGGATAACGAAAGAAATCAGCAGGGGGGCAACAGTCAACAGGCAATGGGTAATAGGCAAGGAGGAACTCAACAAGGCAACAGGCAAGGCGATAACCGGCAGCAGGGAAACAGACCACAACAACAGGCTGGAGGTAATCAACCTAACCGTGGCCAGCAAGGTGGTGGTCAACAAAACCGTTCGCAAAATACTGGTGGGCAAAATCAGCAGAGGCCAAATCCAAATCAACAAAACAGGCAGCAAAGGCCACCGCAAAACAGAGGTGGGCAAAATCAGCAGCGGCCTAATCCAAATCAAGGCCCTAAAAATGAAGGTGAAAAAAATATTTAACTAATATTAATCACGTCAGGTTTTATCGCCTGACGTTTTTACTTTTACAACATAATTTTTTAAATGTCCATTACAGTAAATAATCTCTCCAAAATTTACGGCGCTCAAAAAGCAGTTAATAATATTTCGTTTACTATTAATAAAGGTGAGATTGTAGGTTTTTTAGGGCCTAATGGTGCAGGCAAATCTACCACCATGAAAATTATTACCGGTTACCTTAAAGCCGATGGTGGAAATGCTGCAGTATGTGGTATTACCGTTGATGAAAACAGTAACGAAACCAAAAAGAAAATTGGTTATCTGCCCGAAGCTAATCCGCTATATCATGATATGTATGTAAGAGAGTATTTAGATTTTGTAAGCAATGTGCATGAAGTAAATAATAAAAAAGAAAAAATAGAAGAAGTAATAAAAACTGTTGGCTTAAGTGTGGA
>NZ_JANPCM010000590.1:0-10736 GCF_031430955.1 Ferruginibacter sp. | reverse complement strand
GACTATCATTTATTTTTATGCAACTCCGGCGCCGAGGCCAACGAAAATGCATTAAAGCTGGCTTCTTTCTATAATGGCAGAAAAAAAATCGTGGCATTTACAAAAGCATTTCATGGCCGCACTTCTCTGGCAGTAGCGGTTACGGATAATCCCAATATTGTGGCGCCGGTTAACCAAACTGATAACGTGGTGTTTCTTCCTTTTAATGATGAAGCGGCTTTGCAAAAATATTTTGATGAAAATGGTAAGGATGTTTCCGCAGTAATTATCGAAGGCATACAGGGAGTAGGCGGAATAAATGTTGCAACGGATTCTTTTTTACAACAGATAAGAAGTTTGTGCGATGAATACAATGCCGTTTACATTGCCGACTCTGTACAATGCGGTTACGGACGTACTGGTAAATTTTACAGTCAGGATTTTAGTGGTGCAGATGCAGATATTTATACAATGGCTAAAGGGATGGGTAATGGTTTTCCTGTAGCTGGTATTTCCATTGCTCCAAAATTAAAAGCCAAACATTTTATGCTGGGTACCACTTTTGGTGGCAATCATTTGGCATGTGCTGCAGCATTAGCCGTTTTGGAAATAATTGAAGAAGATGCGTTAATGAAAAATGCGGCCACTGTAGGAAGCTATTTGATAGAGGAGTTAAAAAAAATGCCACAAATAAAAGAAGTAAGAGGAAGAGGTTTAATGATTGGAATAGCTTTGCCTGATGAATTAACAGCAATAAAAAAGAATTTATTATTTAAACATAAAATATTTACCGGTGAAGCCAAGCCTAACGTAATAAGATTATTGCCGGCATTAAATATTACAAAAGCAGATGCGGATATTTTTTTAAAAGCGATTGCGGCAGAGCTTAACATGGTCTGACGTCCTCGCCTGACCATGTTGCGAATAACTAATACAGGTTTGAATATAAGGAGATGAGTAAAGAAATACTGTTGAAGAGTGCCCTTCGTACCTCAGTGTAAACTCTGCCAATGAAGTTGAACAAAGAAATATTGTTGGGTTCAAAAAAATAAAAAAATAAAAATTTGAAAAATTTTATTTCAGTAAAAGATGTTTCTGATATCAATGCACTGGTTGCAAAAGCATTGTCGTACAAATCAAATTCATTTGCCGACAGGAATTTGGGTGCTGATAAAAAAATTGGTTTATTATTTTTAAACCCAAGTCTGCGTACAAGATTAAGTACACAGGTGGCTGCAAAAAATTTAGGGTTAGAAGCCATAATTTTTAATGTAGATAAAGAAGGATGGGCTTTAGAATTTGAAGAAGGCGCTATCATGAGTGGCACAACAGTAGAGCATGTAAAAGATGCGGCACCCATTTTAGGCCAGTACTTTGATATACTTTGCATTCGTGCATTTCCGACTTTAAATAATAAAGCAGAAGATTACAGCGAGCTGGTGATGCAATCCTTTATTCAGTTTGCCGGTGTGCCAATTGTAAGTTTAGAAAGTGCAACGCTACATCCGCTGCAATCATTAACAGACATCATAACAATTAAAGAGTCGATGAATAACTCCCCTTTAGGGGATTGGGGCAAACCTAAAATTGTACTTACATGGGCACCTCACATAAAACCCTTGCCTCAATGTGTTGCCAACAGTTTTGCCCAATGGATAAATGCGTGGGGCGAGGCGGATTTTGTAATTACACACCCCGAAGATTATGAATTGGATGAACAATTTACAAAAGGTGCTATCATTACACATAACCAGAACGAAGCATTGAAAGATGCCAATTTTATTTATGTAAAAAACTGGAGCACTTTTACTGATTACGGCAGAATTTATTGCAACGATCCATCGTGGATGTTGACACCAGAAAAATTGATACACACTAACAATGCAAAAGTAATGCACTGTTTACCTGTAAGAAGAAATGTAGAATTGAGTGATGAAATTTTGGACGGGCCAAACAGTTTGGTAACTACACAAGCGGGTAATAGGGTTTGGGCAGCGCAGGCGGTTCTTTCAGAAATTCTCAATGGGAAATAAAATGGAACAACTATTTATTATAAAAATTGGAGGCAATGTGATTGATGACAAAAAAAATCTTTCAGTTTTCCTCAAAAACTTTGCTGCAATTCCGGGTAAGAAAATTCTAATTCATGGTGGTGGAAAAATTGCAACAAAGATTGGAGATCAATTAGGTATTGAATCCAAATATATTGAGGGCAGAAGAATTACTGATGAGGCAACTATTGATTTAGTAACAATGGTGTATGGTGGATTAGTAAATAAAAAAATTGTTGCAAAACTGCAAGCCTTGCAATGCAATGCTATTGGACTTACTGGAGCAGATGCAAATATTATTCCTGCTACAAAAAGGCCAGTTACTAAAGAAGGGGTTGATTTTGGTTTTGTAGGAGATGTGGAAAGTTTAAAGTTGAAAGTTGAAAGTTTAGAGGTGTTACTAAAAGCAGGTTTCTCATTAGTGTTAGCACCTTTAACACATGATGGGAAAGGGCAAATTTTAAATACAAATGCTGATACTATTGCATCAGCAATCGCAGTTGCGTTGTCAAAATTGTATGATGTTCGATTAATTTATTGTTTTGAAAAGAAAGGCGTGTTAGAAAATGTGAACGATGAAAATTCAGCTATACCATTAATAACAAAAGAAATTTACCAGCAATTAAAAAAAGAGAATAAATTATTTGATGGCATCTTACCAAAAATTGATAATGCTTTTGCAGCTATTGACAGTGGCGTAAAAGAAGTATTGATTGGCCATGCAGAGGATCTGTTACAAAACGTAACACAAGAAACAACAGGTACTTTAATTAAGGGGTCATGACGGTTCTAAACCGTCTGACCCCTGCAAAGCCCCTGCAATAAAAATTATGCAACCAGAACAATTATATAACGAAGCACTAACTTTATTAAAAGATTTAATTTTCACGCCTTCATTTTCTAAAGAAGAAAATGATACTGCAGAAATTATTACGGCTTTTTTTACAAAGCATGGAGTGGAGCATGCAAGAGTGGGCAATAATATTTATGCCAAAAATAAATTTTACGATGTAAACAAGCCTTCCATTTTATTAAACTCACACCACGATACTGTTAAGCCAAACAAAGGATACACACTCGATCCTTTTGCTCCAATAATAAAGGAAGAAAAATTATTTGGCCTGGGCAGTAATGATGCAGGCGGATGTTTGGTAAGTTTGATAGCCACTTTTTTACATTTTTATAATGATGAAAACACAAAGTGTAATGTAGTATTTGCAGCCAGTGCAGAGGAAGAAATAAGTGGTGTAAATGGTATTGAATTAGTATTACCTTATTTGGGTAATATTGATTTTGGTATTGTTGGCGAGCCAACAAAATTAGAAATGGCTGTTGCCGAAAGAGGCTTGATGGTAATTGATTGCACTGCACCCGGCCGGGCTGGTCATGCCGCACGTAAAGAAGGAGAGAATGCTTTATACAATGCAGTAGATGATATTAACTGGATAAGAAATTACCAGTTTGAGAAAATAAGTGAACTGTTAGGCGAATCAAGATTAACGGTTACTGTGATTGAAACAGAAAACAAACAACACAATGTTGTACCGGCACAATGTAAATTTGTAATTGATGTAAGGGTAAATGAATTATATAGTTTTGAAGAAATTTTAGAAGCACTAAAAGCAAATTTAAAAAGTGCTTTCAAACCACGTACCACAAGGATGAAATCTACAGCTATTGCATTAGATCATCCATTGGTAAAAGCAGGCATTAATTTAGGTAAAGGATATTACGGTTCACCCACCACAAGTGATAAAGCATTAATGCCTTTCCCTACTTTAAAAATGGGCCCCGGCGATAGTGCCAGAAGCCATACAGCAGATGAGTTTATTTATTTGGATGAAATAAAAGACGGTATAGCAACTTATATTAAAATGGTGGAGCAGATAGTGTAAGTTTTATTGCGAAAATAAAAGCTGTCAGCCTGAGCTTGTCGAAACCGGTATAATAATAAAGTCAACCCGCCTTCGACAAGCTCAGGCTGACAATCTTTAAATTATTAATCAGTGAAAATTTTTTTTCACTTTAAATAAAAAGTAAAATGTCTGATTTTAAAAGTGGCAATTCCCCTTCAGGGGATAGGGGCATGAAACTCTGGCAAAAAGATAAAGCATCATTACAGGAAGTAGAAAAATTTACAGTAGGTAAAGACAGGGAAATGGATTTGGTATTAGCACCATTTGATGTGTTGGGTTCTATTGCTCATGTAACCATGCTTGAATATGTTGGCTTATTAACAAAGGAAGAAAAAGAATTATTAATAAAAGAACTTAAAAATATTTACTATTATTTCCTTCCTGAAAAAGCAGATACTTTGAATAACTCTCCTTTAGGGGATGGGGGTTTAGCTGAAGGAGTAGAAGACATTCATTCACAAGTAGAGTTAATGCTTACTGAAAAATTGGGTGATGTCGGCAAAAAAATCCACAGTGCCCGTAGCCGCAACGATCAGGTTTTAGTAGATTTGAAATTATATTTGAGAAGTGAAATTGAAAAATTAGTTTTCAATACAAAAGATCTTTTCGATTTACTCATCCTGCAAAGCGAAAAATACAAAACCGATTTATTACCCGGCTATACGCATTTGCAATTGGCCATGCCCTCATCATTTGGTTTATGGTTTGGTGCTTATGCCGAAAGTTTGGTAGATGACCTTACAACATTGCATGCAGCGTACACCGTTGTAAATAAAAATCCATTGGGTTCCGCCGCAGGTTATGGCAGTTCTTTCCCTATCAACAGAACATTAACCACACAGTTATTAGGTTTTGAAGAGTTGAATTATAATGTGGTGTATGCACAGATGGGCCGTGGAAAAACAGAACGCATTGTAGCAGCAGCAATGGCAAATATTTCAGCCACACTTTCTAAACTAAGTATGGATGCCTGCTTATTTCTCAACCAAAACTTCGCATTTATTTCTTTCCCTGATGAATTAACTACCGGCAGCAGCATTATGCCGCACAAAAAAAATCCCGATGTATTTGAATTGATCCGTTCGCATTGCAACCGCATACAGGCTTTGCCCAACGAAATTATGCTGATGACAACCAACCTGCCATCTGGTTACCAAAGAGATCTGCAATTATTAAAAGAACATATCATTCCGGCATTTGAAAATTTAAATAACTGTTTGCAAATGGCCGGCTTAATGCTGAGTAATATCCAGGTAAAAAAAGATCTGCTGCAGGATGAGAAATATAAATTTTTATTTAGTGTGGAGGAAGTAAACAAACTGGTGCTGCAGGGTGTGCCATTTAGAGATGCGTACAAAAAAGTAGGGATGGATATTGAAGAAGGGAATTTTAAATATTCAACAGCAGTAAATCATACGCATGAGGGCTCAATTGGTAATCTTTGTAATCCTCAAATTCAGCAGGCAATGGAAAATATTATCTTAAAATTTAATTTCCAAAAAGTCAAAATTGCGTTGCAACAATTATTAACTTAGATTTGTTCAATATCTTTTAAAACTAATGGGTGATCAATCTCCTAAAAAACGCATTGCAATTTTCGGTTCCACCGGTTCTATCGGCACGCAGGCATTGGATGTTATCCGTGCCAACCCCGATTTATTTGAAACTGAAATTCTTACCGCACAATCCAACGCCGATCTTTTAATAAAACAGGCTTTGGAGTTTAAACCCAACGCCGTAGTTATTGGCGACGAAACCAAATACCAAAAAGTAAAAGATGCTTTAGGGCAAACCTTAGTAAAAGTTTTTGCAGGAGAAAAAGCTTTGGAAGAAGCCGCCGACTTCGACAGTTACGATATGATGCTGGCCGGTATTGTAGGTTTTGCAGGCTTAAAACCCACTATAAAAGCAGTAGAAAAAGGCAAACCTGTTGGCCTGGCCAATAAAGAAACGCTGGTAGTTGCAGGAGATCTCATCATGCAAAAAGCCATCGAAAAAAGAGTACCCATTATACCGGTTGACAGCGAACACTCTGCCATTTTTCAATGCCTTGTTGGCGAAGCAAGAAATAAAATAGAAAAAATAATACTAACGGCAAGCGGTGGCCCCTTTTTAGGCAAAAAACCAAATTACCTGGTTAATGTAAAACGGGATCATGCACTGCAGCACCCCAATTGGGCAATGGGTGCAAAAATCACTATCGACTCTGCAACCCTTATGAACAAAGGGCTGGAGATGATTGAAGCAAAATGGTTGTTCAATTTAAAGCCCGAACAAATACAGGTGCTGGTGCATCCCCAAAGTATAATTCACAGTATGGTGCAGTTTGAAGATGGCAGCATAAAAGCACAAATGGGATTACCCGATATGAAGTTACCCATTCAATATGCACTCTCCTTTCCGCAGCGGATAAAAAACGATTTTCCACGTTTGGACTTTAAAAAATATCCCAGCCTCACCTTTGAAGAACCCGATGTTAAAACTTTCAGAAATTTAGCATTGGCCACCGAAGCATTATTCAGAGGCGGCAACATGCCCTGTGTGCTTAATGCGGCAAACGAAATTGCTGTGTGGGCCTTTCTCCGCAACCGTATTGCCTTTTTAGACATGACGGCAATGGTAGAAAAAACAATGGAAACCATCAACTTTATCGAAAAACCAACCATGCAGGAATATTTTGACAGCGACGGTGAAGCCCGTAATTTTGCCGCTTCATTAATAAACATGTAACCCCCATCCCCTAAAGGGGCGATGTAGATTTTTACAATATTAAATTTTGATAAAGTAATTAAATCTTTGAATGTTTTCTCTTCAGGGTATGAGAAGGAACAATATTATTAAACTCTTTAAATAACTCCCCTTTAGGGGATGGGGGCATATGACATTATTAGCAATCAATTGGCCGGGTGTAGGATTAATGGCTGCACAATTATTATTATCTCTTTCAATATTAGTAGTACTTCACGAGTTTGGGCATTACATAACTGCCAAATGGTTTAAGTGCCGTGTAGAAAAATTTTATTTGTTCTTCGATCCCTGGTTCTCTTTATTTAAAAAGAAAATTGGCGATACTGAATATGGTATTGGCTGGTTGCCATTAGGAGGTTATGTAAAAATATCCGGCATGGTAGATGAAAGCATGGACAAAGAACAAATGAAATTACCGCCGCAACCGCATGAGTTTAGAAGTAAGCCAGCATGGCAACGATTAATAATTATGTTAGGCGGTGTTACCGTAAACGTTTTATTGGCTTTTGTTATTTACGCTATGATAATGTTTGTGTGGGGCGAAACAAAAACAGTTAACAGCAGTGTAAAAAGTGGTATTTGGATAACAGATTCACTAATGTATGATATTGGTTTACGCAATGGCGATAAAATTGTTGCAGTTAACAACGAAGAGATAAAGTATTTTGAAGAGATACCTAAAAAAATTCTTTTTAATGGCGGCACTGCAATAAAAGTTAATCGCAATCAAAAAGATACAACAGTAAATATTCCTATAAAAATAATCGGCGACCTGGTTGAAAGAAAACGTTCTAAAACTCCGTTGATGAATGAGCGGTTACCGGCTATTGTGGGTAAATATGATGATAAAGATACTGCGGCCGGTAAAAAAGCCGGGTTACAGTATATGGATAAAATTGTAAAGGTAGATTCGATGCCCATTATATTTATGGACGATATTGTTGCCTATACTGATGGAAAGAAAAAGCAGCCCGTAAATCTTACTGTTTTAAGAAACGGATCAACAGTAAATCTTACAGCTATTGTTAATGATAATGGAAAGTTAGGACTGCCACTTTTAACCGACGAACAATACGACAGTCTTGGATTTTATAATTTAGAAGTAACTAAATATGGTTTCTTCCAATCTTTTCCAAAAGGGGTTTCTTTAGCAATAACCTCATTAAGCGATTATGTAGATCAGTTTAAACTGATCTTTAAACCTTCAACCGGCGCATACAAAGGTGTTGGGGGTTTTAAATCTATGGGTTCTATTTTTTCCAGCCATAAATGGGATTGGCATTCTTTCTGGAGCATCACTGCATTTTTTTCAATAGTGCTGGCATTTATGAATTTATTACCCATTCCTGCATTAGACGGCGGCCATGTTTTATTTACTTTAATAGAAATGATCAGCGGACGGAAACCAAGTGAGAAATTTTTAGAGTATGCACAAATTGTGGGGATGGTTTTATTATTAAGCCTGATGCTTTATGCAAATGGTAACGATTGGTTTGGCTGGGGACGAAATAAGTAATGCCAATGCAACACAACTAGATTATAAAAGAGAAAGTTAAACGCTTTCTCTTTTATATTAATTTTGAATACATGGATGCTCATTTAATATACACAACACATGCTCATTTAAAAACCTTAGCTAAATGGAGTGAATGGATTTATTGTGGGGTAGGGGCTGATATAAAAACAGATGTTATCAATAAAATTATTAACGAATACTTTGAGGACTCAACACTTTATTTTGTAACCGATAGAAAAGAATCTGGCCAAATAAATAAGGAGGATATACTGCAAAGAATAAACAAAGAAATTGAACAAAAGGAACTATTTCTTTGGGACATTAATTTGAAAAAAATAATAGAGTTTAATAGAATTGGTGTAATGAGAAAAGGTCTTATCTCAACTTCTGTCTAGTTACATTTTATTTTCTGCTACTTGGCAAAATTCATAATTCAGTTTCAGGTAAAAATAAATCACAATTCAATCCCAATCTTCTTCATCAAAATGCTTGCATTTAAGCTGGTACAAATGCCTTCTTTCAATTTGTAATCAAAAAATAATTCTTCATTGGCCACCTGCACATCAAAATGATAATTTAAAATATTGGCCGGGTAACTTTCTTTAAGCTTGGCCAGCTCCACATCATGCGTAGCAATAATGCAGGCTGCTTTATGTTTTATCAATTGTTTTACCAATGCTACAGAACCGGTATGGCGGTCTAATGAGTTGGTGCCTCTTAAAATCTCATCTAATAAAATAAATATTTTTTCACCGGCATTTACTTTATCAATAATGGCTTTTAACTTTTTTAATTCAGCATAAAAAGTGCTGGTACTTTCTTCTAAATTATCGGCAATACGCATACTGCTTATAATTTGTACAGGCGATAAAGTAAAGGCCGTGGCACATACATTGGCACCTGCCATCGCTAAAACCGTATTAATACCAATGCTTCGCAGGTAAGTGCTTTTGCCCGCCATATTGCTGCCGGTTATCAGCATCAGTTCTTCATTGTTTTTTATATCAATATTATTGTTAACCCTTTTAGCTGCATTAATTAAAGGGTGGCCAATGTTACTGCCTTCAATAGAAAAATGTTTTTCTTTAAAGTTTGGTGTACACCATTCCGGGTGATTAAAAGATAAGGTTGCAACACTGTTCAATGCTTCAAAATCTCCAATGGCATCAAACCATTCATTAATATTTTGCTGGTTGCGCTTTTTCCACTTTTCCAAAGCCATTGCCTGCTGTATATCCCACTGAAAAATTATGGCCAGCGGAATAAATACTACCGGGTTTAATCTCAGGTCTAATCTTTCAACAATCTTTTTTAATTGTTTTAATTGTAAAGAAGCGGTAGTATTTTCAATTACAAATTTTGCCTGCAGTGTTTGTAAAAGCGGCGACTTAAAATTGGTTTGCTCAATTAGTTTTATACTGTTGGCTAATACAGATAATTCATCTGCAATTTTACTAACCTGCTGGTGCAAGGGCGCAATATTTTTTGCCATAATAAAAGCAATAACTGCCGAGCCGGCTAAAAACATATTTCTAACCTCGTTACTTATTATATCAGCAATGTTTAAAGCAATAACAGTTAATATAATTGCTGGTATGGCGAACTGCAATATTTTCCAAAAAGTATTGTTTATAAAATGGGGTTCACTTTGTAACCAGCTTTGCAAACGTTCCTGCGTTGCGATGGTAATTTTTTCTTCTCTTCCATAAGCCTGTAACTCCTGCTGCCATTGGGGTGTGGCGGTTAATTCTTTTACTGCAGTTTGCCTTTGTAAAATTATTGCTACCGGTGCAGCTTGTAAAAGCCAGTTAGCTAAAGTACCGGCACCCATATCGGATGTAGTGCGGTTGCAATATTGAAACAAAGAAGCCCTGCCAAAAATGTCCAGGTCATTTGCATAGGGATGCACAGCAGGCAAAAATTTTAAACCGTCATCAAAGTGGTAATAATTATGCGCTAATGCTTTTAGTTCATCTTCATTAATTTTTATAAGATGCTGTGTATGGCTGATGGCAGTTTTATTTTGTAAATCCATAAAAATTAAACGCACAAATACTACTACCAAAAGCAGTGTGGCAATAGCAGTAATACCTAAACCTGCCGGCCATAAAAAATAAATAGCAGCAACAATAGCTATCGCTGCTGCAAAACGCAACCAGCCCAATAACGATTTTCGTTGTATTAATTTTTGATGCTCAGCGGTTAGCAGTGCAATTCTTTTACTATAAAAAATTTCAGGCTCCATTTTAGTTTTGTTAAATAAAATTATTGCAAATGTACTTTTATAACTATAACTAAATACTTTTCGTAAATTTGCTGTTCATTTGATGATTGTTTTTTTGCCAATTGCCAATTGAAAAACGGGGCTGACCGGTTTTGACAGCATAGCTCTTTGTAAGTATAAGCATGTAGTGCGTTGGATAATTAGCACTTTAATCTGAATATTCAACAACTTAAATGGCAATACTCAGTATGCCATGGCTGCTTAATCGATAGATTAGCATCCATTAGGGCCGCCGAACAGGT
>NZ_JANPCM010000589.1:0-3811 GCF_031430955.1 Ferruginibacter sp. | reverse complement strand
CCACAAGGCCCTGTGGGACATTATCTTTTTCATATTCAATTTCATGCAGCATCACAATCATGTCTTTATCATTAGGCTGCATAGCCAGTTTTGTTTCGGCAGCAAATTGTAAAATATCTGCAGAGCATTGTGCAGCTTTGGGTAATTTGGTATTAGCAGTTAATCCCAAAAAAATAAATTGGTTGGTCAGTTCTGCAATAAAATCTTCATGCACATATAAGTCGGTGTATTCTATTAAATCCATTTCTCTGTCTTCAACTAAATATAATTTTCTTTCCAGCCAGTCGGCATAGGTTTCGCAATCCATAATATTATCATGGTCTTCGGTGTCGGTTAGCCCAAGATTTACAATATAATCCCAACCACGGCAAAAGGCCGGGTAACGTAAAGTGGTTCTTATAAAAGTTTCAGCTTCTTCTAATTTATAAATGGGCAGATAGCTGATCGAATCCCTGTTAGGGTACCAGGCCAGTTCGCCTAATCCGGGAAAAGTGACTAATTCACAATTTTCAAATACTATTTGATATTCTTCTTCAATTATTTCATAGTTCTCTTTATAAACCGCACCGGCGCTGCCCGCCATAATAATATTTTTTGGGTTCCAGCTTATTTTATAATGCCAGGGATTATTATCACTTTCCGGTGCAACCAAACCGCCACAATGGCTTTTAAAAGAAGTTATTTTTCCACCGCCAGCTTTTATTTCCTCAATCATTTTCATTGCGCTCATGTGGTCAATGCCCGGGTCTAAGCCCATTTCGCAGAGAAACAGAATACCTTTATTGTCGATTTCGGATTTTAGATTTCGGATTTGATCATCAACATAAGAAGCCGTGAGTAAATTTTTACTGTAGTTCACACAATCCTTTGCCACTAAAAAATGCAGGGCAGGGGGCATCATCGAAATTACAATGTCAGCTTTTTGTATCAGTGCAATCCTTTGTTCATCTTTTGTAATATCAATTTGCACAGCTTCTGCTAAAGGAGAATTATTGGTTTTAGCAAGTACCTGGTTTTTATCTGCGTCAGCAATAATAATTTGCCAGCTATTTATTTCGGCTTCACTTAATAAATAGTCAATTAAAACGGTAGCAGATTTACCTGCTCCAAATAGAAGTATAGTTTTCAAATACAAAATTTTGTGCAAAATAGTTTATTTATTGTTGCTAAATTCTATGCTTACATAAAAGTTAAATAGCGATATAAATGTTGAATGTAATTCTACCGCACCCAAGCTTGATCAGGGCATAAATTTCTGTACTAAAATCTTCTCCACAACAATAAAATAAATGTGTAAAACTAAGCGCTTAAAAGACCCATTTTATTGCGGAAAAACGCTTTAAAACCGTTACTTTCGCCAACCAGGAATTTGGACAAAAATAATATGGAAAATAACGAAGAATTAAAAGACGGAAATCTCAACAACAGGGGCAAAATTATACCTGTAAATATTGAGGAGCAAATGAAAACTTCTTACATCGATTACAGCATGAGCGTAATTGTAGGCCGGGCTTTGCCGGATGTAAGGGATGGTTTTAAACCCGTTCACCGCCGTGTACTTTTTGGCATGAGTGAGCTGGGTAATTACAGCAACAAGCCTTATAAAAAAAGTGCCCGTATTGTTGGAGAGGTGATGGGTAAATTTCACCCACACGGCGATACTGCCATTTACGATACCATGGTGCGTATGGCGCAGGAGTGGAACATGCGGTATGTAATGATTGATGGCCAGGGAAATTTTGGTAGCCAGGGTGGAGATCCACCGGCTGCTATGCGTTATACCGAGGTACGTATGCAAAAGCTTGCCGAAGCCATGCTGGAAGATATTGAAAAAGAAACAGTGGATTATCAATTAAACTTCGATGACAGTTTAAAAGAGCCCACCGTTTTACCAACACGTATCCCTCAGCTTTTAGTAAATGGAAGCAGTGGTATTGCCGTAGGTATGGCTACCAACATGATGCCGCATAACTTAAGTGAAGTTATTGATGCCTGTATTGCTTATATAGATGATAATGATATTACCATTGATGATTTAATAAAGCATGTAAAGGGCCCTGATTTTCCTACAGGCGGAACCATTTTTGGTTTTGAAGGCGTAAAGGCTGGCTTACATACTGGAAGAGGCAGAGTGGTATTGAGAGGTAAAGTAAATATTGAAACATTACCCAACGGCAGAGAGAAATTAATTATTTACGAAATTCCTTACCAGGTAAATATTGATAACCTGGCTGCAAAAATTGGTGAAATAGTTGCCGATAAAATTATTGACGGTGTAAGCAATGTTAACGACGAAAGTAATAACAAAGAAGGTACCCGTATTGTAGTTGATTTAAAGAAAGATGCGGTAGCGCAGGTGGTAATAAACCAATTGTACAAACATACCGACCTGCAAACCTCTTACGGTATAAACAATGTGGCCATTGTAAAAGGAAGACCTAAAATTTTAAATCTTAAAGATCTTATAAGAGAGTTTATTGAGTTCCGCCACGAAGTTGTTATAAGAAGAACAAAATACGAGTTACGCAAAGCAGAAGAGCGTGCCCATATTTTAGAAGGGTATATTATTGCACTGGATAATCTGGATGCAGTAATTAAATTAATAAGAGAATCATCTACACCCAACATTGCACAGGAAGGTTTGATGAGCAGTTTTGGTATGAGTGAAATACAGGCCAAAGCCGTGCTGGAACTGCGTTTGCAACGCCTTACCGGAATGGAGATTGATAAGATACGTGAAGAGCATGCAGAGATTATGCTGCTGATTGAAAGATTAAAAGAAATTTTAGCTAACGAAGGCATGCGCTTTCAAATTATTAAAGATGAACTGGCAGAAGTAAAACATAAGTTTGGTGACGAACGCCGTACAGAAATAACTTACCTGGATGATGAAATAGGAATGCTTGATCTGATTGAAGAAGAAGACATGGTGGTTACCATTTCGCATTTGGGTTACATAAAAAGAACTTCGGTTAGCGAATACCGGCAGCAGCGCCGTGGGGGCCGTGGGGCAAAAGGCAGCAGCACCAGGCAGGAAGATTATATCGAACATCTTTTTGTAGCCAGCACTCACCACACTTTATTATTCTTTACCGAAAAAGGAAAATGTTTTTGGTTACCGGTGTATCAAATTCCCGAAGGTGATAAAACCAGCAAGGGCAGGGCAATACAAAACCTGGTACAAATTCCGCAGGATGATAAAGTACGTGCCATTATTGATGTAAAGAATTTTAAAGACGAGGAATATGTAAAGAGCCATTACATTGTTTTGTGTACCAAAAAAGGCATTATTAAAAAAACTGACCTGCAAGATTTCAGCCGTCCACGCCAGAGCGGTATTAACGCCATAAATATTTTAGAAGGCGATCAGTTATTAGCTGCAAGACTTACCGATGGTAATTGCGAAATAATGATGGCTGTTAAAAGTGGGAGAGCTATACGTTTTAATGAAGAAAAAGTACGCAGCACAGGTAGAGGTGGAATAGGGGTTTATGGAATAGAGGTTGATGATAAAACCGATGAAGTAATAGGAATGGTTTGCGTAAACAGAGAAGACAAATCCAAAACAATAATGGTTGTAAGCGAAAAAGGATTTGGTAAACGTACACCTTTAATTGATGAAGATGGGGAAGCTGTTTATAGAATTACAAACAGAGGTGGTAAAGGAGTTCGTACCTTAAATGTTACAGAAAAAACTGGTAGGTTAGTAGGCTTATTAGCCGTAAGTGAAACAGAAGATTTAATGATTACTTGTGTAAGTGGCATTACTATACGTATGAGTGTTGCAGGTATTAGACCGCAGGGTAGGGCA
>NZ_JANPCM010000588.1:0-2201 GCF_031430955.1 Ferruginibacter sp. | reverse complement strand
GGTGGCCAGGGTGGCGCAGGAAATGCTTTCTGCTATTTATGCCGAAGGGTTTAATGTTGACATTATCATTACCCGTTCGTTCAATCATATTGGCCCGGGGCAACTGGATAAATTTGTTATTTCATCTTTTGCAAAACAATTGGTGGCCATTGCCAATGATGATAAAAAAGAAAAGAAAATAATTACCGGCGACTTATCCATTACCCGTGATTTTTTGGATGTACGTGATGTGGCAAAAGCGTATTATATTTTATTAAAACAGGGTAAAAAAAATTCGGTGTATAATATTTGTTCGGGCAAGGGCACAGTGTTAAAAGATATTATCACCATAATGAGCAAGCAGCTGAATATTAGTATTGAAACGGAAGTAAATCCGCAACTCATCCGCCCCAACGAAAACAGGAAAATTACAGGCTCGTACCAAAAAATGAAAACAGATTTTGGCTGGCAGCCTGAAATAACATTAGAGCAAAGTTTAGCGGATATTATTGGGTACTGGCAAAAAAAATAAAATTAAAATATAAATAATCTCAATGTCGGCATACACCACTTTAAAAAAAGTATATGTTTTTTTATTTGCAAGAAAAGTTTTCTTTCCTTTAAACAGGTTGCTGTATAAACTTAGTGTACATGGCATGGGTGTACTGAATTACGAAAATGGAAAAGTAAGTGGTGAAATTTCTTTTATTGAATTTTTAATTACAAAAAATAAATTATCATCGGGTGCAATTTTTGATGTGGGTGCCAATGTAGGAAATTATTCTGTTTTACTTTTAGAGAAGGGAGCTGCTGCGCCTATTTATGCCTTTGAACCACACCCGGCTACCTTTGCAGTATTAAGTAAAAATGCATCGGCAAATAAATTCCATCCCGTAAATATGGGTTTAGGCGAAATGCCGATGACTACAAAAATTTATGACTCTGCTGAAAGCGACGGATCAGAACATGCCAGCGTTTATAAAAGTGTAATTGAAAAAATTCACGAATACAAAGTAAAAGAAACAGATATTGAGCTTACAACAGTTGACCTGTTTGTAAAAGAAAATAACCTTAAAAATATTTCATTTTTAAAAATTGATACAGAAGGTAATGAGCTGAATGTACTTAAAGGCGCTGCAAATTGTATAGCAAATAATATGGTTGACATTATTCAAATTGAGTTTAACGAAATGAATATTATGTCCAGAACATTTTTATCGGATATTATAAATGTATTACCCGGTTTTGATTTTTACAGGCTGTTACCCAACAGCATGTATCCATTGGGTAAATACAGGCCACTTTTTTATGAAATTTTTGCTTTTCAAAATATTGTGGCAGTAAGGAAAGGGGTTTTGTAAAAATTTGAATACGGGTGTAAAAAAAATCATCATTAATTTAATTTAGCTTTATATAAATGAGAAAAAAATTAAGAAAGATATTGCCAAAAAATATTTATGCCGTGCTTGAAAAAGGGTACAGGTTTAAATTGGTACAGCAATCAAAAATTAAAATAAAAAAACTGCTGCAACAGGAAAAGATTTTTCTTGAAATTGGTGCAGGAGAAAAAAAAGGAACCGATGGCTGGACAACTTTGGATAACAGCCATAAATGTGACCTGGTTTGGGATTTAAGAAATGGCATCCCTTTCCCTGATAACAGTATTGAAAAAATTTACTCTTCTCATTTATTTGAACACCTGCACTACCCCGAAATTGAAATTTTATTAACAGAATGTAAAAGGGTATTAAAAACTGCCGGCATATTTTCAATTTGTGTACCCAATGCAAGATTGTTTATTGATGCCTACTCTAATAAAGACGAAAGTTTTGCTGCAAAAAATCAACCGGTGTATGCTCCCGGATTTAATGAAACAGGATCGCTGATAGATTGGGTAAATTATATTGCCTATATGGGCACAGAGCATAAGTATATGTTTGATGAAACCAACATGATCAATATTCTTACAAAAATGGGATTACGAAATGCAGCAATCAGGGAGTTTGATCCTGCCATTGATTTAGCTGCAAGGCAAAGAGATTCTTTATATGCAGAAGCCATAAAGTAAAATGTTAAAAGTTCCCGTTTTATTAATTGCGTTTAACCGGCCTGCCACCACACAACAGGTGCTGGATGCTATTGCATTGTATCAGCCAACGGTTTTATATGTAGCCACAGATGGTACAAGAAAAAATAATGAACCCGATGCTGTAAAATGTAAA
>NZ_JANPCM010000587.1:0-1712 GCF_031430955.1 Ferruginibacter sp. | reverse complement strand
CAGTAATTATGGGCCAGGAAAAAGAACGCATTGAAATTGGTGAAGAACTGCATGAAAATATTAACCAGATTGTGGCTACAATAAAACTTTACCTGGAATATACCCTGAAGCAAAATAAACTTAATCCTGAACTTATAAATGAAAGTAAATTACTTACTGAAAGGGTAATGGTGGCTATAAAAAAGCTTACCAACGCATTAATACCTCCTGCCCTGGAAGAAATTGGTTTGCTGCAGGCATTAAACGACCTGGTGGACAGCATGAAGCTGGTAAATCCTTTTACAATTGAAACAAAATGGAAAAATTTTAACGAAGGCCTGTTAAATAAAAAAATAAAACTTACTATTTTTAGAATTGTACAGGAACAATTAAATAATATAATTAAACATGCAAACGCTTCAAAAGTTGAAATAAGTATTGCTAATAAAGGAGATGAAATTTACCTGGCTATTAAAGATGATGGCGTTGGTTTTGATACCGCTAAAAAAAGAACAGGTGTGGGTTTAAAAAATATAAAAAGCAGATCAGAGGTAAGCAATGGAAAGGTTAGTATTGAATCTAAAAAAGGTAAAGGCTGTTTAATAACTGTTATTTTTACTTTACCCTAATTCAGTCTTTCCCAAATAATTTCGCCAATAAGGTTTTTGTCTTTATCAATTACTAAATAAGCCACATAAGCGATTTTTTCAAGCTTGGTTGCCAGTTCCTTCAAAGCAAATTTATAAGTTCTGCTTGACGCAGTTTTTTCATCAGGGTAAAGTGCCGTTTTAACTTCTACGATAATGTTTTCGGTTAGTCCTTTTGCATGAATATCTGCTACATCAGTCCCAAATTTATCTATTACTATATCCGAATAACCATTTTCTAAAAGCCAGCTTTCTAAATGTTTTAGACCTTCGTCCAAAATCTCATTAGCATCCATATTTGAGGTCTTGTGGTGATTAAAGGTCAAATATAGCGGATTATGTTAAACTACCAAGTAATCTTACGTTTATTTTACAGTAATTTCCACATGGAGTTTTTATTTAATTCCCAACCCCAAAAGTTAAATGATTAAGTTGCAGCTTTAAAATGAAGGTCTTGTATTAGCAGATACGCTTTCTATCCACGCTTTAATATGCTCTTTAGTTCGGCCCATTTTTACAGAAAGCCTTTGTATTAATTCCTCTCCCTTTTCAGGTTCATAGATTAAATCTTCATCGGAAAGTTCGCTGTTTACTTCTTTGAGTAACTCTTTCACTTCTGGCCAGGGTGCCTGTAAAGATAAAATTAAAATTTCCCATTTTTTATAATAAGCAATAATTGCTTCAGACACTATTCAATTGCATTACTAAAAACTGAAAAAGGAAATTATTTCTACAAAATGAGCGTAAGTGTGTATGCTGTGCCGCATGAAATGAAAGGCCCCGGTACTTTTATGTTTACCCCCATATCAGTTCGATTTGGCACAAAATTTAAACTTATTAACTGCTTTACAAATTTTAATGATTTTATCATGACAACGCCTGCTGAAGAAATAATAAAAATTCCCAGAAAAAAAATTAAAGATATCAGCAGAGATCCTGAAAAAACTGCTAAAGCAATTAATCTTTTGTATGTGCAAGATTCGCAGGAAGGTGTTAAACGAATAAAAAAAGGGGGAAATTTTATTTATACCCTTAAAGATAAAAAGGTAACTGATAGCACCACATTGCAAAGAATAAAAAATCTGG
>NZ_JANPCM010000586.1:0-1926 GCF_031430955.1 Ferruginibacter sp. | reverse complement strand
ATATCCGGAATTACAAGGTCTAATGATCCCATGGTTGCAACAAGGTCGCCAATCTTTTGACCGCGCGTCATGTGATCGAGTGCAGATAAATTTGAAAAACCCGGTGAACGAAATTTAATGCGATAAGGTGTTGTGCCGCCTTCGCTTACAATATATACTCCGAAGTCACCTCGTGCTGTTTCGACGCGTGAATAATACTCCCCTTTAGGAACTTTAAGAACGGCCTTTGTTTTTGCCTGGAATTCTCCTTCAGGAATATTATCAATTAACTGTTCAATAATTTTTACCGATTCATTTATTTCTCTTAACCTAACTAAATACCTTGATAAAGAATCTCCATCGGTTTCTAAAATTTCATCAAACTGTACTTTATCATATACTTCGTAAGGATATAATTTTCTGATATCGCAAGTAACGCCACTGCCCCTTGCAACCGGGCCGGTACAGCCAAATGAAATCGCATCTTCTTTACTTAACACACCCACAGCTTTCATACGGTTTTGAAAAATAATATTTCCGGTAAGCATTTCATTATACTCATCTACCTTAGATTTATAGAGCGTAATAAAATTTTTTACTCTTTGTATAAAGTTGGGATGAATATCCTGCATTACGCCGCCGGGTACAATATAGTTCATCGTTAACCTGGCGCCGCAGGTTTCTTCCATAATATCATTGATATTTTCCCTTTCTCTAAACGCATGAAAGAAAGGAGTGAAAGCACCTAAATCCATTGCCATAGCACCCCACCACAATTCATGCGATGCAATTCTTGTCAGTTCATCTACCAAAACCCGAATGTATTTTGCCCGTTCCGGTATTTCAATCTGCATCGCATTTTCTACACACAAAGCGCAGGCATTATTATTAATGTGGCTCGATAAATAATCCATGCGGCTGGTAACATAAATAAATTGACGGTAACTTAAACTCTCACACATTTTTTCTATGCTGCGGTGAATATAACCCAAATGCGGCTCCACTTTTTTTATCGTTTCGCCATTTAATGTAATTACCAAATGCAATACGCCATGCGTTGCAGGATGCTGTGGTCCTACATTAATTATTAGATCGCCCCCATCCCCTAAAGGGGGGCTTTGCTCCATCTCAATTTTGTTTACTTCTATCACTGACTCAAGCATTGCATTATTATAATTCCAATTCCTTTTTCAAAAAAATACAAATAATCTTCTCCATTCCCGGATGGGGGTTACAACTTTATCATATTCACCGCATCCTCAAAATCTTTCCGCATCGGATTTTTTCCTTCCCATCCATCAGGTAATATCAATAACCTTAAATCCGGATGATTTAAAAAATTTACCCCAAACATTTCGTAGGTTTCTCTTTCATGAAAATCAGCCGTTTTCCAAATGGATGTAACAGAAGCTATTTCAGGATTAGTAAAATTTAGTTTTGCTTTAACCACTATGTTGTGCCTATGAGTTGTTGATGTAAGATGATACACCATCGTTAAATGTGTTTTCCAATCTATACAGGTTAAGCAAAAAAGAAAATTAAAATTTAAAGAAATATCATTCCGCAATTGTTTTGCAAAAGTCAGCCATTCTGCAGGTTCAATATTTATAGTAAGCCATTGTCCGCCTTCTTCATAAGCAGCAGCAGGAAGCAATTCACTTAATTTTATTTTCAGTTCTTCAACATTCATTCACAAACAATTTACTTTTAACTAAGGTGTAATAAAAAATACTGCTTGAATAACTTCCCTTTAGGGGATGGGGGCTTTTGGGGGCTGTTGCTCCCTCGTCATTCCACTTTTTATTTTTTCCTGTAATTTTATTAGTGCATGCAACAAGGCTTCCGGCCTTGGCGGGCAACCGGCCACGTAAACATCCACAGGTATGATATGATCGGCACCTTTTACCACAGAATACGTGTTGTAAAAAAACGGCCCGCCACTTATAG